>NZ_JAMXSG010000359.1:0-4650 GCF_024124365.1 Pseudonocardia sp. McavD-2-B | reverse complement strand
ACCTGGTCCTGGCCGCCGACGTGCTCTACGGCGCGGCCGCCGCGGACGCGCTCACCGCGCTGCTGCCGCGGGTGACCGGCCCGGACGGGCAGGTGTGGCTGGCCGACCCGGGGCGCCCCGAGGCGCCGCGCTGGCTCGACGCGGCCCGGGAGACCTGGACGGTCACATCCGGCAGACTGCCGGGCGGGGTGGACCTGCACGTCCTGCGCCGCCCCTGACCGTCCGGCCGGGGGCGGCGCAGGTGCGGATGCCGTCGCACCGGCCGGCTGCGATCATGGCCGGTGCACCGTGCAACGTCCTCCGGAAGGGGTCCCGCCATCCTCCGCCTGCCTCGGGCCGCCGCCTTCGCCTGCCTGGCCGTGACGTTCGCCGTGGTCATGCTCGGGGCGACGATGCCGACCCCGATGTACGCGCTCTACCAGCGCGAGCTCGGGTTCTCCCCCACCGTCCAGACCGTGATCTTCGCGCTCTACGCGGTCGGTGTGCTCGCCGCGCTGCTGGTCACCGGCCGGTGGTCGGACCAGCTGGGGCGGCGACCGGTGCTGCTGGCCGGGGTGGCGCTGTCGCTGGCGTCGAGCCTGGTGTTCCTGGTCGCGGGTCCGGTGTGGGTGCTGCTGGTGGGTCGGCTGCTGTCCGGCTTCTCGGCCGGGATCTTCGCGGGGGCGGCGACCGCCGCGGTCATCGAGGCCGCACCGGAGTCCTGGCGCGAACGCGGGGCCGCGGTCGCGACCGTCGCGAACATCGGCGGGCTCGGGCTGGGCGCGGCGCTCGCCGGGGTGGCCGTGGAGTACCTGCCCGCGCCGCTGCACCTGTCCTTCGCGGTGCACGCGGTCGCCGTCGCGCTGTGCGGGCTGCTCGTGCTGGGCGCCCCGGAGACGGTGACCGGGCGGCCCGCGCACCCGGCCTTGCGGCCGCAGGTCCCCGAGGTGCCGCCCGCGGTGCGCGCCGTGTTCGTGCCGGCGGCGACGGCCGGGTTCGCCGGGTTCGCGGTGCTGGGCCTGTTCACCGCGCTGTCCCCGCGGATCGTGTCGGACCTGATCGGGATCCCGAACCATGCCGTCGCCGGGGCGATGTCGCTGCTGCTGCTGGGCGCCTCGGTGCTCGCGCAGCTCGCGGTCCGCACCGCGCCCACCGAGCGGGTCCTTGCCCTGGGCTGTGTGCTGCTGGCGGCCGGTCTCGCGCTCGTCGCACTGTCGGTGGCGCAGGGGTCGATGGCCGAGCTGGTGGCCGGCGCGGTGGTCGCCGGGGCCGGTCAGGGCATGACGTTCTCCAAGGGCCTGGCCGCGGTGAACGCGCGGGTGGAGGCCCACCAGCGGGCGGGGACGACGTCGTCGTACTTCGTGGTGGTCTACGTGGCGATCTCGCTGCCGGTCGTCGGGCTGGGGGCGTCGAGCCAGGCGTGGGGACTGCGGACCGCGGGGATCGTGTTCTGCGTCGCGGCCGCGGTGCTCGCGCTGCTGGCGCTGGCGGCGCTGCTGGTCATCCAGCGGCGCGACGCGCGCGCGTCCGTGTGAGCCTCACCGGTAACCGGTCGTGTCGGCGGGCAGTCCCGCGTCCTGGACCTCGGTGACGTAGCGCCAGGCGTCGGGCCGGGACCCGTCGACGTCGTCGACCCCGTAGGCCCGCCCGAGCTCGCCCGAGGAGGTGGAGCGGCCGTTCCAGCGGTGCCGGTCGGGGTCGGCGGCCAGCGCGGCGATCCCGCGGCCGACGAACCGCGGGCTCTCCGAGATCGCGAAGTGCGGCTCGGCCACGCACGCGTCACGCCAGGTGTCGGCGGTGACCCCGAACTGCTCCAGCATGATCTCCGAGCGCAGCCAGCCCGGGGTGACGGCGACCGCGGTCCCACCGTGCCCGCGCAGCTCGTGCGCCCAGGACCGGGCCAGCCGGATGGGCGCGATCTTGGCCAGGTCGTAGAAGACGTTGAGCCGGTAGTGCTCGGCGTTGTAGGCCTCGGTGCCGTCGGTGACCTCGACGACGAGGCCGCCGGGTGTGCGGGAGAGCAGCCCCAGGGCGTGGTGGGCGGTGACGAGGTGGGTCTCGACCGCCAGGCGCAGCGTGCGCAGCCCGTTGTCCAGGTCGTGCTCCCAGACCGGGACGTCCCACTCGACCATCATCTCGCCGCCCCAGATGTCGTTGACCAGCACGTCGAGCCGGCCGTGGTCGCGCTCGACCCGCGTCACCAGCGCCCCGACCGCCCCGGGGTCGAGGTGGTCGGTGGGCACCGCGATGCCGGTGCCGCCCGCGGCGGTGACGAGATCGGCGGTGTCCTCGATCGTCTCCGGCCGGTCGTACTCCGACCGGGCCGCGCGGGTACTGCGGCCGGTGCAGTACACGACCGCGCCGGCCGCGCCCAGCTCGACCGCGATCCCCCGCCCGGCGCCGCGCGTCGCGCCCGCCACCAGCGCCACCCTGTCCCTCAGGTCCGTCATACCGGCCAGCGTCGCAGGGACCGGATTGTTTGTAAACGAGCATTCGGTTATGTTCGCCGGAGCCGATCCGAGCCGACGAGGGGACCGACTGCCGGCATGTTCGAGACGACCACCGAGATCACCGACCTCCAGCGGCTGCTGGACGCCTCCGTCTCCGGAGCCGGGGACCACCTGCGCAGCATCGTCACCCCCGGGGAGCGGACGCTGACCGCCGAGCAGCTCGTCCGGGTCGCCACCGGGATCTGCACCCTGGCGCTGGCCACCACCACGCGGCGCGGCGAACCCCGGGTCAGTGGTGTGGACGGACACTTCCTGCACGGCGCGTGGGTCGTCGGCACCGACCCCGGCGCCGTGAAGGCACGTCACCTCGCGGACCGCCCCGCGGTGAGCGCCGCCCACCTGCGCGGCGACGACCTCGGGATCTTCACGCACGGGACCGCGCACCCGCTCAACCCGGCCGGCGCACCCGCGCACCCCCGGTGGCCCGCGACCCTCGACCACCTGCAGCGCTGCTACGGACCGGAGGGGTTCGTCTGGGACGAGGTCGTCTTCTACCGGATCGAGCCGACCTGGATGGTCGCCTACAGCCCCGACCCGGCCGGCCTCGCCGGGTCCGCGGCGTCGACGGCGCCGCCCGCCTGAGAGGGTGAGCCGTGCCCCGTCGCAAGCAGGTCCCCGACGCGGACGTCCTCGACGCCGCCCTCGACGTGCTGCACGCCCGCGGTCCGCAGGCGCTCACCTTCGCCGCGCTCGCCGGGGCGAGCGGGCTCGCCCCGGCGACGCTCGTGCAGCGCTTCGGCGGGAAGTCCGACCTGCTGCGCCGGACCCTGCTGCACGCGTGGGACCGGCTCGACCGCGAGACCGCCCGGAGCGGGGCCGAGGCGGAGCGCACGCCGGAGGGCGCCGTCGCGTTCCTGGTCGGGCTGTCGGGGCAGTACGGCGGGATCGACAGCTACGCCGACGCGCTGCTGGTCCTGCGCGAGGACCTCCTCGACCCCGACGTACGACGACGGGGCGCCGCCTGGCGGCAGGCGCTCACCGACGTCCTCGACGCGTGCCTGGCCGGCACCCCGGGCGCCCCGGACGGCGCCGGCGCGCTCCTGGCGACCCACTGGCAGGGCACCCTGCTGTGGTGGAGCTTCGACCCCCGGCTGCCGGTGGCCGAGCACGTGGAGCGGGAGCTGACCCGGTTCGTGGCCGCGGTGCTCACGCCTCCGGCAGGTTCTGCACGTGCCGGAACCCGAACCGGCCCTTGATGCACAGGTGCCCGTGGGTGACCGAGTGGTCCGCCGGGCTGGTGACGTTGACGATCTCGCCCCGCTGCACGTGCAGCTCCAGGTTGCAGCCGACCCCGCAGAACGAGCAGATCGTCGTCGTGACGGTCTCCTCGTCGGGGTGCCAGTCGCCTGCCTCGCGGCGGTCGTGCTCGGCGACGGACTTCAGCGCCCCGGTCGGGCAGACCCCGATGCAGTTGCCGCAGTAGACGCAGGCCGACCCGGGCAGCTCGACGTCGTGCTCGGTGGCGATGCGGGCGTCGAACCCGCGGCCCGCGGCGGCGATCGCGAACGTGAACTGGGCGTCGGTCCCGCAGGCATTGACGCACTTGTAGCACATGATGCACCGCGAGTAGTCCCGCACGTAGAGTTCGTTGTCGATCTTCACGGGCTGGGCGACCGTCGCCCGGGTCGCGCCGTCGGGGGCCGGGTGGTGCCCGGCGTGGCGGCGGTCGCGCTCCCCCGCCGCGGCCGGCGGCGCGGGCGGACCGTAGCGGTCGGGGTCGACGCCGTAGTCGGTCATCCAGCGCGCCACGTCGGCGCTCGCCTGGGTCATGTCCACCGACGACGCCAGCAGTTCGAGGACCATCCGGCGGCTGTGCCGGACCTTGTCGGTGTCGGTCCGCACCTCCATGCCGTCCTCGCAGCGCCGCGCGCAGGAGGGCACCAGCGCGCGGGAGCCCTCGACCTCGACCACGCAGACCCGGCAGGCGTTGATCGGGTCCATGTTCGGCGCCCAGCACAGGGTGGGGGTGTCGGCCTGGGCGGGGGAGCCCTCGCGGTGCAGGGCGTCGAGGATCGTCGCGTCCTCCGGGACACGGACCTCGGTGCCGTCCAGGGAGACGGTGACGGTGCGCCGGATCGCGCCGAGCATCACCGGGCCGCCGGCGAGCCGTTCGGCCGGTCCGGGACCGGAGCCCGCCGGGTCGGCGACGGTCACGCCGACC
>NZ_JAMXSG010000358.1:0-4705 GCF_024124365.1 Pseudonocardia sp. McavD-2-B | reverse complement strand
CGCCGCGGGCGGGCCCCGGGGGGCCGCGCGGGGGCCCCCCGCCCACGCCGTCCCGGCCGGGGCCCGGCCGACCGCCGCGGTGACCGCCGCCGCGACGTCGTCGGGGACCGGCCGGGACGCCACCAGCCCGCGGATCTCGGCGGCGACCACTGCGGTCCCGTCGGCGTCATCGGCGGGCAGACCGGCCAGGCGGTCCAGCAACGCGTCGAACCCGGGCGCACCGGTGACGGCGGCCCGGTAGACCTCCGTCGTCACGCACCAGCCGCCCGGGACGGCGACCCCCGCCGTCCGGGTCAGCTCCCCCAGGTGCGCGGCCTTCCCCCCGACGACGGCGAGCCGGTCCCGGCCGACCTCGCCCAACTGCAGCAGCACGTCGTGCACTCCCGCCCCCGTGTCACCACGACGCCGCAGGTCATGGCGCCGGGCGCAGAGTCTGACGCGGTCCCGGGGTCTTGCCGCAAGTCCCCGGTTGCGTTATACGTTGACCATGGCGGGAGGGCGACGCGCCCGCCTCACATCTCGGCGGGTGGGCGCCCGGGTCCGGTCCGTGGTGGACGGTCACACCGTCCCGTACGGACCCGTCAGTCGCAGGTCGACGTGACCGGCAGGTCGGCGAAGCGGGCCTGCAGGAACGCCAGCGCGCGGGCCTGACCGTCGGGGTACCCGCCGACGTGCCCGGGGACGGGCGACGGCCGGAACTCGACGTCGGCACCGCGGGCGCACCAGCGCTCGGCGAGCTCCCTGCCCTGGTCGAACGGCACGATGTCGTCGGCGACGCTGTGCACGATCAGCACCGGCGCCTCGGGGGTGCGGCGTCCGATCAGCTGCTCGTCGATCCTGCTCGCGAAGGGCTCCTCGTCGAGGAAGGCGGAGATCGGCCGCCCGTCGGCGGACAGCTGCTCGGAGCGCAGGCCGGGGTAGCGCAGCACGGAGTCCTGGGTGCACTGCTCGCGCAGCTCGGCGATCACCTGACGGCCGCGGTCGTTGAGCAGATCCGGCACCCCGAGATCCGGGTAGGCGGCGTCGAACCCGGAGACGGCGTAGCCGAGCAGCGCGACGGCGGCGCCGCCTTCCAGGGCTCGGCCGGTCGCGGCCAGGTCCGCGGGCGGCGCGCCCGCGTAGGCGCCGACGATGTCCAGCTCGGGGGCGTAGTCGGGGGCCAGCTCGACCGCGGCGGCCGAGGCACCGCCGCCCTGGGAGTAGCCGTAGAGCGCGGTCGGGGCGTCCTCCGGCACGCCGACGCCGGCCCGCTGGGCCGCGCGCACGACGTCCAGCAGGGCGTGCGCCTGCGCGGCCCGGTTGACGTAGGTGTGCTCGCCGGGGGTGCCCAGACCCTCGTAGTCGGTGACGGCCACGGTGCTGCCCGCGGCCAGCAGCGCGGTGAGGGCCGGTGCCTCGTACTCGGTGCCCGCCTGCAGCTGGCGCGACGGCGCGCACCGGTCGGCGAGGCCCTGGGTCCCCGCGGCGAAGCCGACGACCCGGGTGGGCCCCGGCGCCGGGACGAGCGGGGTGAGGACGATCCCGCTCACCGTGAACGGCCGGTCGTCGGTGTCGAGGCTGCGGTAGAGGATCCGGGTCGCGGTCGCGGCGGGCACGGTCGGCGTGAGGACCCGCTCCGCGGACACGACGTCGCCCGGCGCCCCGTCGGGCTCCGGTCCGTCCGGCGAGGCCAGTGCCTGCGGCACCGCGACCACCGCCGCGACGACCGCCACCACCCCCGCCACGACCGTCGCACGCAGCCTCGTCCTCATGCCCGTCCCCCTCCGCAGATGATCTCCACCGAGCTGAACGAGCGGCCACCCCGCCGGGAACGGGGACCGAGGTTGCGAAACGGCCGCGACGGCGCGCGGACCGGTGATCCGTGCCGCGTACAGCGGCAGCGAACGGCACCCGGTGCCACTATCGACACAGGAGATCGGGTACACGCGGGAGGTCACCGTGGATCATCGGGTACGTGTCGCACGAGGAGCTCTGCGCGGTGTGCTGGCCCTGCCGACGCCGGTGAAGCGGGCGATCGCCGGTCCGCCCGTCCGTCGCGACGGCCAGCAGCTCGACCTCGACATCCAGCTCCTGCTGCGGCTGCTCACCCCGCGCCGGTCGCAGCCCGTCCCGCCGCCGGAGCAGATGCGGGCGGGCCAGTCGTTCGTCGACCGCGTCGTCGCCGGGCCCGAGGAGCCGGGGGTGCGCCGCGAGGACCGCACGGTCCCCGGTGCGGTCGCCGACCTGCGGGCGCGGCTGTACGTGCCGCCGCCGGGACCCGACGTCGCCGACGGCGCACTGCTCGTCTACGTGCACGGCGGCGGTTTCGTCGCCGGTGACCTGGACACCCACGACGAACTGTGCGCGACGCTGGCCGCCGAGTCCGGCGCCCGGGTGCTGTCGGTCGACTACCGGCTGGCGCCCGAGCACCCGTTCCCGGCCGCCGTCGACGACTGTCTGGCCGCGTTCGCGCACGTCACGGCGCACCCGGAGGAGTTCGGGGCGGCCCCGGGCCGGATCGCGGTCGGCGGGGACTCCGCCGGGGCGAGCCTGGCGCTGACGGTGGCCCGCGAGACCAGCCGCGACGGCGCCGCCCCGGCCGGGCGTCCGGTGTTCTGCCTGGCGTTCTTCCCGGTCACCGAGCTCGACGGGCACACCCGCTCACGCGAGCTGTTCGGCGACGGCTTCCTGCTCACCGGTGAGGCGATCGAGGCGATGGCCGGCTGGTACGTGCCCGAGACGATGCGCGACGACCCGCGGCTGCGGATCGCCGAGGGCGACCTGTCCGGGATGCCGCCCGCCTACGTCGCGACCGCCGGGTTCGACCCGCTGCGCGACGAGGGCGAGCACCTGGTCACCCGCATGCGGGAGGCGGGCGTCCCGGCGACGCTGCGCCGTCACCCCGACCTCGTGCACGGCTTCGCGACCTCGCTCGGGATCGGGGTGCGCCCGAGGCAGGCCGTCGCCGAGGCCGCCGGCGCGCTACGGACGGCGTTCGCGCTGCTCGGCGCGACCTGACCGGCCCCGACATGGGCCCGGCGCGTCACCGGGCCCGAGGTGCGGGCTCCGGTGACGCGCCGGTGGCGCGGTGCGTCGCTCAGCTGCGGCGCTCGTCGCGGGGCAGGGCGTGCTGCGGGTCGTCGACCTCGACGCGCTCCTTGCGCACGGTGTCGGAGACCTTCTCGTCCTCGGTGACGGTGCGGGTGCCGAGGCGCACCTTCTCCACGGCCTCGGTGGTCTTGTCGACGACCGGGCGCTCGCGGTGCAGGGTCACCTCGTGCTCGGCCTCGCCCATGGCGCCCGGGCGGGCCTCGGCCTCGGTGCCGTCGACCGGCTCGCGCTCGAGGCGGACCTCCTCGTGCGACACCGGGACGGTGACGGTCTGGTCCTCGGTCACGACGTACTTGCGCAGCGCGACGCGCCCGGTCTCCTCGGTCTCGGTGCCGACGCGCAGGTTCTCCTCGTGGCGGACCATCGCGTCGTCGCCGGTACGGGCGGTGCGGTCGGTGCGGTCGGTGCGGTCGCGGTCGGTGCGCTCACCGGTGGCGTGGCGGGCGTCGGTGCGGCCGTTGCCGTTACCGTGCCCGATGCCGTAGTGGCGGTAGAGCTCGTCCTCCTCCGACCCGGTCAGGCGCTCGTCGGAGCGGCCCACGTGCGGGCAGTCCTTGACCGCCTTCTTCTCCACGCCCAGCGCGACGTCGCGGTCGTGCACGTCGGCGTTCTGCAGCGGCACGAAGCTCTCCTTGGTACCGAACAGCCCGGTGTTGACCGTGGCCCAGGTCGGGTCACCGCTGCGCTCGTCCAGGTAGATCTGGCCGATCTTGCCGACCTTCTCGCCGTGGTTGTCGACGACCTGACGACCGATGAGCTCCCGGGTCATGTCCTTCGTGATCATGCTGCTGTCCTCCGTGGCTCGGTGCGAATGCTGTCGAACACCGGTGGGGTCGACCCGGAACCGCCCCGGCATGCGGCGGACGCCGCGTTCCCCGTCGTCCGTGTGACCGTCGTCATCCACCCGGACCCACGGGATCGCTTGTGCGACAACGCTGGGTGTAGCGCGTTCCCGTCGCGGGCGACCCCGGACGGCATGTTTGGGACAGTCTGTTCTGGACTTGATCTAGGACGTTCCCGACGACGGGGACGGATCATCCCGCCACCGGGTCCCCGGGACCGGCGTGGAATCGTGATGACGTGCTCGCCGGGACCGCACTGCTCCCGCTCGGGTCGGCCGTCACCGTCACCGCCGTCGCGGGCACGGCCGCGCTCACCCTCGTACTGCTCGTGCGCCACTGGGCCCGCCGGCGGCCCGCGGTGCGGGCGGCCGCGCTGCCGGCCGTGGTCGCGCTCGTCGTGCTCGCCCTCGCGGTGGGGACGAACGCCTGGTTCGGCTTCTACCCGACGCCCGCCTCGCTGGCCGCCGGACCGGACCGCGGCGGGCTGCCCGCGCCACCCGCCCCGCCGGTCACCGGCCCCGGCAGGGACACCGTGCTGACCGTCGACGGCGTCGACGTGCCCGCGCACCTGCCGCCCGGCTACGACGAGCACCTCGCCCACCCCGTCCTGGTGTGGACCGGGTCCGGGGACGGATCGGCCGCGGTCGACGCCGCCGTCGACGCCGCGGTCACCGCGGGCCGGATGCCGGCCGTGGTGGTGCTGTGGACCGACCGGGTGCCGGTGTCCCGGCTGCGCGTCGCCGCCGTCGCGGCCGGCTCGCCGGTGCTGCGGA
>NZ_JAMXSG010000357.1:0-4711 GCF_024124365.1 Pseudonocardia sp. McavD-2-B | reverse complement strand
GCGGCTGCTCCTCGACGCCGCGCGCCGCGGTGCGCACTGAGCCGTCGGCGGCGACCGGCTGTCCCGCCTGCGCGCCGACGGGCGACGGCTGGTCGGTCTGCTTCCACGGCTTCGACCCGGCCGACGAGGGCCGCCGGGAGGCGCTGTGCACGCTCGGCAACGGCTACCAGGCGGTCCGCGGGGCGGCCGCCGCGGCCTCCGCCGGCGGACCGCACTACCCGGGCACCTACGCGGCGGGGGTCTACAACCGGCTCGTCGACACCCTCGGCGACCGGGTCGTGGAGAACGAGAGCATGGTCGCCCTGCCGGACTGGAGGTGGCTGCGGGCCGGGCCGGACGGGACCGACGTCGACCCGTTCGGCCCCGCCGCGCTGCTGGAGAACCGGGCCCTGCTCGACCTGCGCCACGGCGTGCTGACCCGGCTCGTCCGCTACGTCGACGCCGAGGGCAGGCGCACCGCGCTGCACGAGCGGCGCCTGGTCCACCGCACCCGCAGGCACGTCGCCGCGACCGAGACCACCGTCGTCGCGGAGAACTGGTCGGGGCGGCTGCGCGTCCGCTCCCGGATCGACGGGGCGGTCGGCAACACCGGCGTCGCCCGGTACCGCGGTCTGGCCGCGCACCACCTGCACACCGAGCGGGTCGACGCCCCCCGGCCCGGGACCGCCCTGTTGACGACGCGGACCTCGCAGTCCGACGTCCGGATCGCCGTCGCGGCCCGGACCCGGGTGCGACCGGACACCGGCACCGCGTCGGTGGTGTGCACCGGCGACGCCGTCGGGTACGACCACGTGCTCGACGTGCTCCGCGGGTCCGCCGTCCGGGTCGAGACCGTCGTGACGCTGGTGACCTCCCGTGACGTCGCCATCGCCGACCCGGCGACAACCGCGCTCGACCTGCTCGCCGACGCCCCCGACGTCGCCGCGCTGCTCGAGGAGCAGGCCGTGAGCTGGCGGCACGTGTGGCGGCGGTTCCGCTTCGACCTGGCGGGCACCGGTGTGACCGACGCCCCGGACACCGCGCGCGACCTGCGGCTGGGGCTGTTCCACGTGCTCCAGGCCGTGTCCCTGCACGCCCTCGACGTCGACGCCGGTGTGCCCGCACGGGGCCTGCACGGCGAGGCCTACCGCGGCCACGTGTTCTGGGACGAGCTGTTCGTGCTGCCGGTGCTGACGCTGCGGATGCCCGAGGTGACCCGGGCCCTGCTGCACTACCGGGTCCGTCGGCTCGACGCCGCCCGCCGGGCCGCCCGGGCGACCGGGCGGCGGGGCGCCATGTTCCCGTGGCAGTCCGGCAGCGACGGCCGCGAGGAGAGCCAGCGCCTGCACCTCAACCCGCTCTCGGGCCGCTGGCTGCCCGACGTCAGCGCCCTGCAGAAGCACGTCGGCCTGGCCGTGGCCTACAACGTCTGGCACTACGTCCAGGCGACCGGCGACCACGACTTCCTGGCCGCGCACGGCGCGGAGGTGATGCTGGAGGTGGCGCGCTACCTCGCGGAGCTGTCCGAGCTCGACCCGGAGCGGGGCCGCTACCGCATCCGCGGGGTGATGGGGCCCGACGAGTTCTCCACCCGCTACCCGGGTGCCGACCGCCCCGGCGTCGACGACAACACCTACACCACGGTGCTGGCGGTGTGGCTCTGGCGGCGGGCCCGCGAGTGCCTCGACCTGATCCCGGTCCGGCGCCGCGACGAGCTGCTCGAACAGCTCGGCCTCACCGACCGGGAGCTGCGGTCCTGGGCGGACCGCACCCGGCGGTCCTACGTCCCGATCCGCCCCGACGGCGTGCTGGAGCAGTTCGAGGGCGCGAGCGCGCTGCCCGAGCTGGACTGGGAGCACTACCGCCGCCGCTACGGCGACCTGCAGCGGCTGGACCGCATCCTGGAGGCCGAGGGCCGGTCGGTGGACGACTACCAGGTCACCAAGCAGGCCGACGTGCTCATGCTGTTCTACCTGCTGTCCACCGACGAGCTGCGCGAGCTCCTGCACGGCCTGGGCTACCGGCTCCCGGCCGACGCCGTGCGGCGCACGATCGACCACCACCTCGCCCGCACCGTGCACGGGTCCACGCTCAGCTCCCTGGTGCACGCCTGGGTGCTGGCCCGCGCGCACCGCGAGGACGCCCTCGACCACTTCCGGCGCGCCGTGCGCAGCGACCTCGCCGACGTCCAGGGCGGCACCACCGCCGAGGGCGTGCACCTCGGCGCGATGGCCGGGTCGGTCGACCTGCTCCAGCGCTGCTTCGCCGGGGTCGAGGTGCGCGACGGCGCCCTGTGGTTCAACCCGCACTGGCCGCGCGACTCCGGCCGGCTGTCCTTCGAGATCCGCTACCGCGACCTCGCGGTCGACGTCCGGGTGCGCGGCCGCGAGGTGCTGGTTCGCGCGGCGTGCGGCCCCGGCGACCCGATCACGGTGCGGTGCGGCACGACGCGGCGGGTCCTGCGTCCCGGGGGGTCGGTGCGGCTGCGTGCCCGGCCCGGGGCACCGGAGGGGGAACCGGGCCGGGGCCTGTGGCCCTCCGTGGGCGGGGCGCACGGCCCTGGGCCCGGGGGCCGCGTCCCGACACCGTGGTGGAGGCCGGTCCTCGAGTTCCGGCCGTGGAGGAGGAGACCCCGATGAGCTACGCCGAGCAGTGGACGGTCACGATCGACATCAGCGAGGAGCCGGGCCGGACGCGGGCGACCGCCCGGCTGACCACGCGCGACGACACCCGGCTGGTGGGCACCGGCGAGGCCCACCGGCACCCGCGGGACCGCGAGGTCCCGGAGATCGGGGCGGAGCTGGCCGTCGCCCGGGCGCTGGCCGACCTGCAGCACCGGCTGTTCGAGTCCACGGTGTTCGACATCGAGCAGTCCACCGGCACGCGGGCGCACCTGACGCGCTGAGCCCGGCCCGATGGACGCCCCGGACCGCCCGGACGGGCCCGGCCCGACGATGCTCGACGCCGTCGGCTGGGCCCTGCGGGCCCCCTCGCTGCACAACAGCCAGCCCTGGCGCTGGCGGGTGGACGCGGCGGAGGCCGCCCTGTACGCCGACCCCCTGCGCCGGCTGTACGAGACCGACCCGGACCGCCGCGACCTGCTGGTCAGCTGCGGGGCCTGCCTGCACCACCTGCACGTCGCGCTCGCCGCGGCCGGGACGGGGGTGCGCACGGTGCGACTGCCCGACCCGGAGGACACGGACCTGCTCGCCGTGGTCACGGCCGTCGACGGGCCCGCCGACGCCGCCGAGGCGGACCTGTGGCCCGCATTGCCGCGCCGGCGTACCGACCGGCGGCGCTACGCCGACCGCCCGGTGCCCGAGTCCGTGCTGGAGACGGTGACGGCGGCCGCGCGACGCCACGGGGCGCTGCTGCTGCCCGTGTCCGGGCAGGCCCGGCGGGCCGGGCTCGACGCCGTCCTGGCGCGCGCGGCCGACGAGCAGCGCTGCCGCCCCGGCTACCTGGCCGAGCTGATGACCTGGACGCACCGCTGCGCCGGCGCACACGACGGGATCCCCGCGTGGGCCCGGCCGACCCGGCCCGCCCCGCGCGGGACCGGCCCGAACCGGGCCTTCCCGGCCGGCCGGCTGACCGCGACGGCGGCGGCACCAGCCGAGGGGGGCGTGCTCGCCGTGCTCTGCACCCGGCGCGACGGACCCGAGGACCGGCTGCGGGCGGGCGAGGCGACCAGCGCCGTGCTGCTCACCGCGGTGCGCGCGGGACTGGCGACCACGCCGCTGAGCCAGGCGCTCGAGCTGTCCGCGACGCGGTCGGTTCTGGCCCGCGACGTCCTGCACGTCGACGCCCACCCGCAGCTGATCGTGCGGCTCGGCTACCCGGTCGACGACCGGGAGCTGCCCGCCACCCCCCGGCGCTCGCTGTCCGCGGTGCTGGCCCCCTGAGCGTCGCGACCGGGCGCCGGCCCGACGGGGCGCAGCAGCACCGGGCACGCGGCCAGACACGCCAGCTCCTCCGGGGTGGAGCGCCGGAGCAGCCCGCCCACGTGCGGCCGTGCCCCGACGACCAGCAGGCCGGCGTGCTCGGCGGCCCGGAGCAGCGCCGGCAGCGGACGGTCGTCGACGACCTCGAGCTCGACGTCCACCGCGTCCGAGCGCTCGTCCCAGTGCCGGGCGAGCTCGGCGAACACCGCGGTGGCGGCCGGAGCGGAGCCGTGTCCCGGGCGCAGCGCGTGCACGATCCGCAGCACGCCGCCGCGGCGGCGGGCGCAGGCGTGGGCGTCGTGCAGCAGCTCCGCGTCGGTGCGCGGGTACTCCAGACCGACCACGACCGGGCCGGTGCCCTCGGCCGTCGAGGCGTGGACGACGGCGACCGGCACCCGCACCCGGTCGAGGACCCGGTGCAGGACCGGGTCGGCCGGGCCGTCCGCCGGGTGCCCCGAGCCGACCGCCCCGAGCACCAGCAGCTCGGCGCCGAGAGCCTCGGCCTCCAGCGCGGCGACGGGCGGCTGCTCGACGAGCACGGTCTCCAGTACCACCCCGGGGGCGGCACCGCGGGCGGTCGCCGCTGCACGCGACAGCACCAGGCGGGCGTGCCGGTGCCAGGCCGGCACGTCGCCGGTGTCGTAGTCCGCGGCGTGCACGATCCGCAGTACCCGGTGACGCGCGAGAGCCTCGCGCGCCGCCCACCGGGTCGCCGCCTGCGACGACGGCGCCCCGGTGACGCCGACGACCACCGGCCGCCCGCTCACCGGGCGCCGTCCGCACGGGTCGTC
>NZ_JAMXSG010000356.1:0-4712 GCF_024124365.1 Pseudonocardia sp. McavD-2-B | reverse complement strand
ACCCGGCGGGCTCGCGCAGTCCCGCGGCCACGGCGACCCCCGTCTCGAGGGCCTCGGTCGGGTCCGGTCCGGGTGCGGCACCGCCGCGGAACCGGCGCGCGCTCAGCCGCGGCCGCAGCGACGTGCGCGCAGCAGGCGTCACACGTTCGTGGTCCCCCTCGGCCGACACCTGAGTGAGGATAGGGCCCGGGCGGTCGGTGCGGCGCGACCTGGGCGCTAGCCTTCGCACGTGATCGGCTCCACCCGGCTCAGCGAACTCGATCCCCAGGTCGAGGGTGCGCTGCGGATGCCGGACCCGCGGTCGGGCCCGGTGCGCTCGCTGGTGACCCGCCTGGCGATCGCGGTGTTCGCGCTCGGCGCGACGACGTTGATCGTCTTCTTCGGGCGCGACGGCTACCTCGACAACAACGGTACGGGCGAGATCTCGCTGCTCGACGCCCTCTACTACGCGACGGTGTCGCTGTCGACGACCGGCTACGGCGACATCGTGCCGGTCAGCCCGATGGCCCGCTCCATCAACATCGCGGTGATCACCCCGTTGCGGGTGCTGTTCCTGATCGTCCTCGTCGGTACGACCGTCGAGCTGCTCACCGAGCGCTCGCGGCAGTCGTTCCGGATCCAGCGCTGGAGGTCGCGCGTGCGCGAGCACATCGTCGTCGTCGGCTACGGCACCAAGGGGCGCGCGGCGGTGGAGACGCTGCTCGGCGACGACGTGGACCCCGGGAAGATCGTCGTCGTCGACACCGACCGGGCGCGGCTGGACGTGGCCTCCGGGCTGGGCCTGGTCACCGTGTCCGGCAACGCGACCCGCTCCGCGGTGCTCCGCATCGCCGGGGTGCAGCTGGCGACGACGCTGGTCGTCGCCCTGGACCGCGACGACACCGCGGTGCTGGTCACCCTGACCGCCCGTGAGCTGTCCAAGTCGATCTCGATCGTCGCCGCGGTGCGCGAGGCGGAGAACGTGCACCTGCTCCGCCAGTCCGGCGCCAGCTCGGTGATCGTGTCCGACGAGACGGCCGGGCGGCTGCTGGGCGTCGCGACCCGCTCGCCCGCCGTCGTCGAGGTGGTGGAGGACCTGCTCACCCCGGACGCCGGCTTCGCGATCTCCCAGCGCCAGGTCGAGCCGACCGAGGTCGGCGGCTCCCCGCGGCACCTGCCCGACATCGTGCTCGGCGTGGTGCGTGGCGAGCAGCTCCACCGGGTCGACTCGGCCGCCGTCGACGCGCTGGAGCGGGGTGACCAGCTGCTCTACGTCCGCAAGGCGACCCCGCCGGACGAGGAGTAGCTCGGCCCCTTGACCTGAAGTCGGCTTCAGGTCACAGAGTGGTCGCATGCGATCACCGACCGGCTACGCCGACCTCGCCGGGCTGATGACCCGGATGACCGGCGACGAGAAGCACGAACCCGCCGCGACCTCCACCCTCGACGTCCTGTGGGTCCTCTACGACCGCATCCTGCGCGTCGACCCGCAGCACCCCGACGACCCCGACCGCGACCGCTTCCTGGTCTCCAAGGGGCACGGCCCGATGGCGCTCTACGCCGTCCTCGTCGCCC
Source organism: Pseudonocardia sp. McavD-2-B (assembly GCF_024124365.1). NCBI lineage: Bacteria > Bacillati > Actinomycetota > Actinomycetes > Pseudonocardiales > Pseudonocardiaceae > Pseudonocardia > Pseudonocardia sp. McavD-2-B. The sequence continues at coordinate 3,158 of NZ_JAMXSG010000356.1, read as the reverse complement.
GCGGGTTCCTCGACGACCACCTGCTCGACCGGTTCGCCGGGTACGACTCGACCCTCGGGCACCACCCCGACCGCACGCTCGTGCCCGGGGTGGAGATCTCCTCCGGCTCGCTCGGCCACGGGCTCGGACTGGCCGTCGGCACCGCGTCGGGGCTGCTGCTGCAGGGCCGCGACGCGCGCACCGTCGTCCTCGTCGGCGATGCCGAGCTCGACGAGGGCTCCAACTTCGAGGCGATCCAGTACGCGGGCCGTGCCGGGCTGTCCGGGCTGAGCGCCGTCGTCGTCGACAACAGCTCGGCCTCGCACGGCTGGCCCGGCGGGATCGCCGGCCGCTTCACCGCGGAGGGCTGGGTCGCCGTCGACGCCGACGGCCGCGACCACGACGACCTGGAACGCGCCTTCCGCACCGCACACCCCGACCGACCGCTCGCCGTCGTCGCGCACGTCGAACCGAAGGGGAGCCACCGATGACCGGCTTTGCTCTGCTCACCGATACGCAGCAGCCCACTCCCTCCGACCCCGTGACCCCGCCCGACCTGCGGGAACGCTTTTATGCGCTGCTGCCGGAGCTGATCGCGTCCGACCCGCGGGCCGTCGCGCTGCTGGCCGACATCGGGGCCGGCTACGTCGACGTCCCGCCCGACCTCGCCGACCGCGTGATCAACGTCGGCATCCGCGAGCAGCTGCTCGTCTCCACCGCCGGTGGGCTCGCGCTGACCGGGATGCGCCCGGTCGTGCACACCTTCGCGCCGTTCCTCGTCGAACGGCCCTACGAGCAGCTCAAGCTCGACCTCGGGCACCAGGGCGTCGGGGCGCTGCTGGTGTCGGCCGGCGGGTCCTACGACATGGCGGGCGCGGGGGAGACCCACTTCGGCCCGCGCGACGTGCCGCTGCTCGACACCCTCGACGGTTGGACCGTCCACGTGCCCGGGCACGCCGACGAGGCGGAGGCGCAGCTGTGGGCCGCCCTGCCCGGCGACGACCGGGTCTACGTCCGGCTCTCGGGCGCGTCCAACGCGCGGCCGTACGGGGCGGGCCCGTCGATGACAGTGCTGCGGCGGGGGCGCCGGGGGACGGTCGTCGCGGTGGGGCCCCTGGCGGACCGGACGCTCGCCGCCGTCGCCGACCTGGACGTGACCGTCCTGTACGCCGGGACCGTCCGCCCGTTCGACGCGGCCGGCCTGCGCGCCACGCTGTCCGAGCCGGACGTCGTGCTCGTGGAGCCCTACCTCGCCGGGACCTCGGTGCGGCACGTCTCCGATGCGCTCGCCGACCTGCGGCACCGGGTCCTCGGGCTCGGGGTCGGCGCCGCCGAGCTGCGTCGCTACGGCAGCCCGGAGGACCACGACGCCGCGCACGGCCTGGACGTCGCGGGCATCCGCCGGTCGGTGACGCGCTTCCTCTCGTAGGGTCGGGGCGTGCGTCTGGCCACCTGGAACGTGAACTCCGCGAAGTCCCGGCTGCCGCGGCTGCTGCCGTGGCTCGACGAGCGGGAACCCGACGTCGTCTGCCTCCAGGAGACCAAGCTCTCCGACGACGACTTCGCCGCGGCCTTCGACGAGGCACTGGCCGAGCGCGGCTACGCGAGCGCGCACCACGGCCAGGGCCGGTGGAACGGCGTCGCCCTGCTGTCGCGGGTGGGTCTGGACGACGTCGTGCGCGGCCTGCCCGACGAGCCCGTCTTCACCGAGGGCGGGCTGGAGGTCCCGGACGCGCGCGCCGTCACCGCCACCTGCGGCGGGCTGCGGGTCACCTCGGTGTACGTGCCGAACGGCCGCAGCCCCGAGGACCCGCACTACGCCTACAAGCTGCGCTGGCTCGGTGCACTGCGCGAGCTGGTCGCGACGGGCGACCCCGCGTCGACCGTGGTGGCCGGGGACGTGAACATCGCCCCCACCGACGACGACGTCTGGGACCGTTCCCTGTTCGACGGCGCCACCCACGTCACCCCCGACGAGCGGGCCGCGCTCGCCGCGCTGCTCGGGACCGGGCTGCGCGACGTCCTGCGCGAGCGCTGGCCCGACGAGCGCGTGTTCAGCTACTGGGACTACCGGGCCGGCCGGTTCCACCAGGACCAGGGGATGCGGATCGACCTGGTGCTGGCCGGGTCGGGCCCGGCCGACCGTCGCGCGGCGGTGTGGGTGGACCGCAAGGCGCGCAAGGGGAAGCTCCCCAGCGACCACGCCCCGGTCGTCCTGGACCTCGACGAGGCGCCCGACGGCGACGTCGGCCCGGTCGTCCCGCCGCCCTCGGCCCCGGCACCGCTCAGCCGTCGGCGATAACCACTCGCCGCCCGCGTGGGACCTGTCGTGTGGTTCGAGTTGCAACGTCCGGAGTAAGCCGATAGCCCATCAGGCGTACACCGCTACCTCCGGGGGATGACTCGCATGACGACGACCACGAACCACCCGCGCCGGATCAGCCGCACCGTCGGTGCCGCCGTCGCCGCGGCCGCACTCGTGGGGCTGACCGCCTGCGGTGGCGAGACGCCGCAGGTGCCGAACCTGCCCGACAACCTCCCGCAGGTCCCGGGCGTCGGCGACCCGCGCCAGGCGTTCGGCGACGCGCACCAGAAGGCGCTCGGCCTCGCCGCGCTCGGCGGCATCGGCCTGGAGCAGGGCGTCGGGGACAAGGTCAAGGAGCTCGCGCCGCAGGTGCAGGGCGAGGGCCAGCAGATCAACGACAAGCTGCGGGGGCTGGCGTCGTCGATCGGCGTCTCGCTGCCCGACCAGGTCTCCCCGGAGATCCAGTCCCAGGTCGACGACCTCAAGGCCCGCACCGGTGAGCAGTTCGACCAGGGCTGGCTGCAGGCCGCGCAGGAGCAGGTCGGACAGCTCAGCGACCAGGCCCAGCAGCTGCTGAACGTCCCCGGCCTGCCGCCGGAGCAGCTCGATCAGGCCCGCGCGCAGCTCACGAACCTGGGTGAGCTGAAGACCAAGCTGGACCAGGCCGCGGCCGAGGCCGGGGCCACGACCCCGGGCTCCGGCTCGGACAACCCCGGGAACGGCACCGACGGGAACGGCACCGACGGGAACGCCGCCGGGTCCGGCGACGGGACCGCGCCCGGTGCGGGCACCGGCAACGGTACCGGCAACGGCTCGGCCTCCGGTTCCGGTGACGCCGCGGGCCGGGGCGGCTCCGGCGCGCCCGCCGTCGACG
>NZ_JAMXSG010000355.1:0-4724 GCF_024124365.1 Pseudonocardia sp. McavD-2-B | reverse complement strand
GGACCGCAGCAGCCCGCGCCCCAGCAGGCGCAGCCGGTCCAGCAGGCGCAGCACCCGGAGGCTCCGCAGGAGCGTCCGGTGCAGCAGGCGCCGGGCAGGCAGGCGCCCGCACCGCTGCCGAAGCGGGAGGGTGGCCGGGCCGCGGGCCCGGCGGGCCTGGCCGCGAACGCCGCCGGTTCCTCGCAGGACGCGCTGTTCGCACCGAAGGTGCCCGTCGAGGGCGACCGGGGTCAGCTCCGGCGCCCCGGGGCGGTCGAGTCGGCCCGGGCCCAGACCGGGTTCGACATGGGTCAGACCACCCCGATCTTCGACGACATCGCCTCGGCCTGGTTCCGCTCGAACCGCTCGGTGCCGGTCCGCTGGCAGGACGGCGCCGGCCCGAACGACCGCGCCCCGGCGCCCCCGTCGGGCTTCGCCTCCCCCGCCGACGACGTCTGGCGGCAGGCCCGCGAGGCCACCGACGGCGACGAGTCGGAGACCGCCGGTGACGACCTGACGACCGCCGGACTGCCCAAGCGACGCCCGCGGGCGCGACTGCTCCCGGGCAGTGCGGCAGGATCGACCGTGCTCAGCCCCGCTCCGGCGGAGCCGAGGGACGCCGAGAGCGTCCGTGGCCGTCTCGCCAGCTACCAGCAGGGCGTGCGTCAGGGCCGGGAGAGCGCCTCCGGTGTCCGCCGCAACGCACTGGCCGGCACGACGGACACGGTCGACGGCGACTCCGAGCAGCACTACCCGCAGGACCAGCACGACCGGCAGGGCACCCGTGCCCCGCAGGACACCACCGCGACCGGCACCCCCGAGCCCGCCGCGGACCGACCGAACTCGTCCGACCCCGAGGAGAACCAGTGAGGGCACCGCAGGCACAGCCGAGCCAGAGCCGTTTCGGCTGGCTGGTCACCAACTTCGCGGAGCGCGTCCCGGGTGTCGCGCACGCCATCGTGGTGTCGACCGACGGGCTGCTGCTGACCGCGTCCGACCGGCTGCCGCGCGACCGGGCCGACCAGCTCGCCGCCGTCGCATCCGGTCTGGTCAGCCTGACCCAGGGCGCCGCGCGCTGCTTCGACGCCGGTGGCGTCGTGCAGACCGTCGTCGAGATGGACCGCGGGATCGTGCTGCTGATGTCGATCAGCGACGGCTCCTGCCTGGCCGTGCTCGCCTCGCCGAGCTGCGACATCGGCCTCGTCGGCTACGAGATGACGCTGCTGGTCGACCGGGTCGGCCAGCTGCTCACCCCGGAGCTGCGCGCCGAGCTGCAGGGTTCGTTCGGGCCCTGAGGCCGCGACTCCGGACCCCCAGGACGCGTTACCGTCATGCACCCCATCCCAGGATCGACCAGAGCGGGTGAGATCCGATGACCCAGGACCCGGGCGGACACGGCCCCGAGCCGACGTTCGCCGACGTCATGAACGGGTTCAGCCTGGACTCCAAGCGCAAGCCGAAGAAGCGCCGATGGGGGCGCAACCGTCCGGAGGACGACGTCGAGCCGGAGGTCGCCGCCCCCGGGCGCCCGGTCCCGCCGCCGAACCCGGCCGAGGTGACCGGCCCCATCGGCGGATCGGCGGCCTACGGGCTGCCGCCCACCCCGGCCGAGCTGGAGGCCCAGCGGACCGGTGACCGGCCGGACCGGCCGTCGCCGTCGCCGGCACAGAACACGGGGCCCGGCCCCGCGCACGACCCAGTGGCAGCGCCGCCGCCGGTGCCCCCGTCCGCGGGTGGCGCCGCCTTCGTCCGGCCCTACGCCTGGACGCGGGGACGGACCAAGTCGGGCTACGAGCTGGCCGTCGAGACCCTGGTCTCGGTCAGCAACCGGGCCCGCAGCCAGCTGGAACGGCTGCCGATGGAGCACCGCTCCGTCGCCGACCTGCTGCTCGAGCAGACCCGCTCGGTGGCCGAGGTCGCGGCGCTGCTGTCGCTCCCCCTGGGCGTGGCCCGGGTGCTGCTCGGGGACATGGCCTCGAACGGCACGGTGACCGTTCACCAGACCGCGAGCACCCCCGGCAACGCGCCGGACCTCGCGCTGATGGAAAGGGTGTTGAGTGGACTCCGTCGGCTCTAGGCCACAGCCGCCCCAGCCCGCGGCCGGGATGGCCCGTGCCGCGACGATGTCGGCCAAGATCGTGGTGGCCGGTGGGTTCGGCGTCGGGAAGACCACCTTCGTCGGATCGGTCTCGGAGATCATGCCGCTGACCACCGAGGCGGTGATGACCGAGGCGAGCGCGTCGCACGACGACCTCTCCGCCACCCCCAACAAGCGGTCCACGACCGTCGCGATGGACTTCGGTCGCGTCTCCCTGGACGCCGACCTGGTGCTCTACCTGTTCGGGACGCCGGGCCAGCAGCGGTTCTGGTTCATGTGGGACGACCTGGTCCGCGGCGCGATCGGCGCCGTCGTCCTCGTCGACACCCGGCGCCTGGCCGACTCCTTCGCCGCGATCGACTTCTTCGAGGACCGTGGCCTGCCCTACGTCGTCGGGGTGAACGCCTTCGACGGGCAGCTGCAGCACACCCTCGACGACGTGCGCGAGGCGATGTCGATCGACCCGGCCGTCCCGATGGTCGTGTGCGACGCCCGGCACCGGCAGTCGACCAAGGAGACCCTGATCGCGCTGGTGCAGCACGCGATGCACCAGCGGATGGCCGCCGGCGCGCGCTGACCCGTACCCGACCCGACCCGGACACCGCGGCGGCGCAGGCACATCGTGTGCCGGCGCCGCTGCGGTACCGCGTCCGGGGCTAGTCGCGTCCGGCCGGTTGCTCCGATCCGGCGTCCACCGGCGCGATCGAGGTGATGCGGTGCAGCTGGATGCGGCGCAGCTCGCCGTCGAGCGCGTCACGGCCCTCGACGTACCCGCCGCCCACCGAGACCGGCGCGAGCACCCGGTCCCCGGCGACGCCGTGCGCGTCGACGTAGCCGATCCACACGGTCCGGCCCTCGCGCACCGCATCCTGCAGCGAGGCCAGGTTCCCGGTCGCGCCGGTGAGTTCACGCCGCCCGGCGACGCTGTCGCGTACCCCGGCCAGGCGGTCCCCCGCCCGCAGCCGCTCGACGAGTTCCTCGGCCCGGTTCGTCGGGGACCGGTCGACGACCCGGCCGGCGTCCCGGGTGCCGCGACGCAGCCGCGGCTCGGTGCGCCGCCCCTTCGGCCCGAGGTCGACGACGGCGCCGACCGCGTCCTCCGCGGCCGGGCTGAAGCCGGCCGCCCGCAGCCCGTCGAGCACCTCGGCCAGCGGCAGCGAGCTGACCACGACGGTCGGGGCGATCCGGCGCAGCCCCAGCTCCTCGGCCGCGGAGTGCGCGAGCACCTCGGACAGGAGCACCTCGTCGTCGGAGCGCAGGAAGCAGCTGACCGCGCCGCCGCGCAGCCTGCCGTGCCGGCGGGCGACGTCGTCCACGAGGTAGGTCAGGGTCTGTGGGACCGGGGTGCGGGAACGGGCCTCGAGGATCGCGCGGACGTCGTCGGCGGTGCGGCCGGTGTCCAGCGCCCGGCGCAGGCTGCGCTCGGTGAAGCGGTACACCGTGGCGCCGCCCGCGGACTCGACCTCGGCCAGGATCGCGAGCTCGTGCGCGAGGTCCGCCGACAGCCGCCCGGGTGCGACGGCGGTCAGGTCGGCCTGGAGCAGGATCTCCTCCACCGGGGCGGGCAGCGCCGCGTGCAGCGCCGCGGCCAGCTCGGTGGGGTGCCGGCTGGGGTGCGCCGGGTCCGGGCGCAGGGCCGGGTCGAGCAGCACCCGCCCGGCCGTGGTGAGCGCGTCGAGGGCGACCACGCCGATCGCGGTGGCCTCGGCGACGGTCCAGCCGACCGTCTCGTCGCGCAGCCGTCCGCCGCGGCGCGGGGCGTGCCAGGCCAGCAGCCGCGCCAGGTCCTCCGGCGACCCCACCGAGGTGCCGGGCGCGAGGTCGGCGAGCGCGTCCAGGACCCGGCGGCGGTCCCGCGCGGCCGGCGGACGACGCGGCCCGTCGGACAGCGCGGTGATCGGCTTGCCGGTCTCGTCGCGGCGCCCCACGAGCCCGGGCAGCCGCGGCAGCTCCAGCCAGGCCTGGGCCAGCACCGCCCAGCGGGACTCCTCGGGACCGGTCCCCCACACGTCCCACGTGGTGGTCGGCAGCCACTCCGGTGTCACCGACTCGGTCGCCCCGACCAGGTCCGCGGCGTGCAGGATCTCCAGGACCAGCGCGGCGGTCGGCTCGTCGGTGTCGGCCGCCTTCGCCGCACGCTTGAGCTCGCGGACGCCGAACCCGCCCGAGCGCAGCACCGGCACGGACTCCCGCGCCAGCCACTCCAGGAGCAGGTCGGTGCGGCGCAGGAACTCCAGCGCGGCCCCCGCGCCGGTGCCGTCGACCAGCGGGGTCTCCCGCACGCGCAGCGGGACGTCCGGCCGGGACAGGTCCAGCGGCCCCATCGGACGGTCGCCGCGCAGGGCGAGCGCGACCTGGCGGGGCAGCTCGACGGTGTCGGCGTCGCGGCGCGTGAGCAGTCCCTTCTCGACGAGTGACCCGACCGGCCCGGTCGAGCCGTTCGCGTTGCGGGAGCGGCCGACCGGCGGGCCCTGGGCGAGCACCTCGAGGACCTTGCGCTCGTCGTCGCCCACCCCGGCGAGCAGCGTGTCGAGCTCGGGTCCCGCCGCCGCACCGGTGGCGGGGGCGCCGAGCCCGGCGGGCCACGGCCCGACGACGTCGGCGGCCGCAGGGACCAGCGACACCGCGTCGTCCGGGCCCCAGGCCA
>NZ_JAMXSG010000354.1:0-4783 GCF_024124365.1 Pseudonocardia sp. McavD-2-B | reverse complement strand
CGATCTCGTCGCCGCGTCCGGCAACGCGGCACCGCTGGTCGACGCCGTCGAGGTCTCCGGCATCGAGGGGGCCCAGGAGGCCGCCGCCGACGACCACGGCCACGACCACGACGCCGGGGCCACCCCCTCGGCGGCTCAATCCGGGCTCGTCGCAACCGCTCACGCGTCCCGATTGGAGGCCAGCGGATGAACACCCTCGACGGCTTCGTCGCCGGCGACACGGTGACCCTCCGGCTGCGGGTGACCCCGCTCGACGACGAACCGACCGACAGCTCGACCGAGGCGCGCGTCGAGCTGACCGCGCCGTCGGGCAACGCGGTCGCGCTGTCGGCCACACCCGACGCCGACCGCGACGAGTGGGTCGCCATCCTCGGCGACGTCGAGGCCGGCGAGTACGTCGGCCGGTGGATCGTCACCGGCACCGGGGAGGGCACCGAGTCGGTTCGGGTGCTCGTCGCGCCGGCGCCCGGGGCCGACGTCGAGCGCAGCTACGCCACGACCGGCGACCTCGCCCGCTACATGAGGGCGGCACCGCCGGTCGCCGCGCGCCGGCTGCTCGCCCGCGCGACCGAGCGCATCGACGAGCTGCTCGTCGCCGCGGTCTACCCGGTCACCGGGCCCGACGAGCTGCCGGCCGACCCGGAGGTCGCCGACGCGCTGCGCAAGGCGACGTGCGCACAGGCCGCATGGTTCGACGAGTCGGGCGACGAGACCGGCTCCGGCGCTGCCGAGCGCTGGTCGAACGTGCGGATCGGGAACGTGCAGCTCGGCGGAGCCGGCGGGTCCGGCGACGGAGCCTCGGCCGCGGCCGGCCGGTACGCGCCCGACGCGCTGCGCACCCTCCGGCTCGCCGGCCTGTTCAACCCGAGCAACACCGCGCCGCGGATCGCCGGCTCAGGGTACGGCGGTCGGTACCGGTGAAGATCCCCAAGACTCTGCTCCGGCACACGCTGCGGGTCGAGCCGTTCGTCGGTGACTCCGGCCGCGGCCCTGTCTACGGCTCGCCCGTCGACGTGCCGTGTCACCTCATGCCGTCGCGGCGGGTGGTCACCGACACGAACGGCCGGCGGATCAACGACGCCACCACGGCGATATGCCAGCTCGACGCGGCACCGGTCATCACCCCGCAGGCCCGGGTCACCGTCTACGGCCGCGTGGTCGAGGTCGTCGCGATCGACCGCGAGGAGTGGCCGGGCGGCCCGACCCCGAACCACCTCGAAGTGACGTTCCTGTGATCGGAGGTGCCCCGTGGCCGAGCTGCGCATGACGTGGAACGGCGGCCAGGTGAAGGACGCGACCGGGGACGCCGTACTCCGCGGGCTCGCGACCGCCGGCGAGCACCTGCTCTCCGTGAGCCGGATGGAGGTCCCGATCGAAGAGGGCACCCTCGAACGCTCCGGCCGCGCGACGGTCGACCAGGCGAGCTACACGGCCGCGGTCTCCTACGACACCCCGTACGCCGTGCGGCAACACGAGGAGTTGGGCTACCGGCACGACTCCGGCCGCAAGGCGAAGTACCTCGAAGACCCGTTGAACCGCGAGGGACAGGTCATGCTCGCGCTCGTCGCGGCCGAATGCCGGCGGTCGCTGCGGTGACCGCGCCGGAGAACCCGCCGTCGCTGTCGGAGGAGTTCGCCGAGCTGCTCGACGAGCTGGGCGTCGCGACGTACGACCCGGCCGGCGTCGGCGGCAACGTGTTCGTGCTCGGCTTGCCGGCGGACCCCGATCTCGCGGTCCGCGTCGCGACCTATGCCGGCGTCGAGTCGGACTCGAAGCACGGATACGACGAACCGAACGTGCAGGTCTGGGTCCGCGGCCCCCGCGGCAACCCGGTCGCCGCCGAGCGCCTCGCCCAGCGCGTCTACCTCGCATGCCACGGACTCCGCCCGCGCACCCTGCCGGGCGGCACGCCGGTGCTGTCGTGCATCGGCAATCAGGCCGGACCGATCTACGTCGGCCCGGACGAACACGGCCGACACGAGCTGTCGGTGAACTTCCGCGTCGAGCTTCGCCGGCGCGGTCTCCGTAACCGCACCTGACCAGGGGAGCAGTACGCAATGAAGATCAGCGCCCGCGGATGGCAGTTCGAGATCCTCGACCCCTCGGCGGAGACCGAGACGTGGGTCGAGATCGGCGGACTCAACAACTTCGACCTCGACCCCTCGGAGAACAACGAGGACACCGAGACGACCGACTTCCAGTCCCAGGGCGCCTACGAGGGCCGCATGATGCAGCGCGGCGCGTCGCTGGAAGTCGAGGGGCAGCTCCGCAAGGAGGACGACGACCCCGCCCAGAAGGACGCCGGGCAGAAGCTTGTGGACGAGCTGGGCGAGCAGGTCGACGAGGAGTCGGTCGGCCGCATCCGGTTCCGTCACGAGACCGACCCGGAGTGGACGAACTGGCGGTGCTACGTCGAGCAGGGCTCGCGGTCCGGCGGTAACAACGACAAGACCGCGTGGGCCGGCACGTTCACCCGCACCGGCCGGGCGACCGTGACGGACGTCGTCTGATGGCGGAAACGCCCGACGAGCACGACGAGTCGCTCGACGCCGAGCTTGCCCGCATCCAGGCCGAGGCCGAAGTCAAGATGGCCCAGGCCCGCGGCCGGACCAGCGCCGGCGGCACGGCCCGCGCCGAGGACGACGAGCCCGACGAGCCGGCGAAGACCCCGGCGAAGCGCTCGACCAAGCGCGCGAAGGCCGGCAAGGCGACACCCCGCGACGACGAGCCCGACGAGGGCAACCAGTCGTGGGATGAGTTCTGGGCCGCCTACCAGCGCCGCAAGGCCGCCGAGCGCGGCGAGGCCGCGACGACGGTCATCCGCGGGGTCGAGGTCACCGTCCCGCACGATCTCCCGCTCGCGTTCGACGAGCACGTGAACGACGTCGAGGGCTCCGAAGACGAGTCCGACGTCGAGCGCCTGGTCGGCGAGCTGTTCGGCGACGACGTGTTCGGCCAGTGGAAGGCGGCCGGCATGACGTCGGTCGAGTTCCAGATCGTCCTGTTGTGGGGGATGGCGAACGGCAAGGGCAACGCCCTGACCTTCGCCCAGGCCGCCGAGGCGGTCGAGACGGAGGGAAAATCCCTCGCCCCCAATCGGAGCGCGAGAAGGAAATCCGCGAAGGCTGGGCGCTGATCGTCGCGGACTTCCGCCGCGAGTATCGGTTCGGGCCGGCGGATATCGCCGAACTGACGCACCACGAGTTCAGTTGGTATCTCGCCGGCCTGTCCGCCGACGCCGTATTCCGCGAATTCCGCCGACAGCGCCCGAAGGTCGTCGACACCCCGGACGGAATCGCCGCGGTCAAGGCCGCTGCTCGCCGATAGACCAACTCCACATAGAAGGGGGCGCCCGTGAAGATCGGCGAGCTTGTCGCGATGCTCCGCGTCGACCGCTCGAAGTTCGACAGCGACGTCGACGGCGCCGAGTCCAAGTTCCGCGGCCTGGGCGGCAAGCTGAAGACCGCCGGCAAGGCGATCGGGATCGGCGCCGGCGCCGCGGCCGGGACCGCCATCGCGACCGGCATCGCGACGAACCTCGAAATGGGTGCGGCGCAGGCGAAGCTAAAGGCCCAGCTCGGCGCCACCGGGCCCGAGGCCGCCCGCCTCGGCGGGATCGCCGGCCGGCTCTACTCACAGGCCTACGGCGGCAGCCTCGACGAGGTGAACCAGGCCGTCCGGTCGGTCACCCAGACGATCCAGGGCATGGGCGACGCCTCGGAGGCCGAGCTAGAGGGCGTCACCGGCAAGGTGATGAGCCTGTCGACCGCGTTCGACCAGGATCTCGGCCAGACCACACGCGCCGTCGACAAGATGCTCCGGACCGGGCTCGCCGGCTCCGCCGAGGAAGCCCTCGACATTCTCGCGAAGGGCTTCCAGAACGGGAACGACCAGGCCGGCGACCTGCTCGACACGTTCAACGAGTATTCGACGATGTTCCGCGAGCTAGGACTCGACGGACAGACGTCGATGGGGCTCATTTCCCAGGGGCTCGCCGCCGGCGCTCGCGATGCCGACAAGGTCGCCGACGCCATTAAGGAATTCGGCATCCGCGGCCGGGACGGCTCGAAGGCGACCGCCGAGGGGTTCCAGGCGATCGGGCTCAACGCCGACTCGATGGCGAAGCGGATCGCCGCTGGCGGCACCGAGGCGACCGACGCGCTCGGCATGACCCTCGACCACCTGCGGAACATGGAAGACCCGGTAGCCCGCGACGCTGCCGCCGTCCAACTGTTCGGCACCCAGGCCGAAGACCTGGGCGACGCGCTGTACGCACTCGACCCCCAGGCCGCGGTGTCCGCGCTCGGCGACGTCGCCGGCGCGGCCGGCCAGACCGACGAGGCGCTACAGGAGACCGCCGGCAAGACGATGGAGCGGGTCAAGCGGGGGTTTCAGACTCTCTCCGCCCAGCTCGTCACCCTGCCCGGCCCGTTCGGGGTCGCCTCGGCCGCGATCATGACGGCCGGGCCGGCGGCACTGTCGGTCGTCGCGCCGTTGGGCACGATGATCGCCGCGAAGCGCGCCGCCGCAGCGGCCACCGTCGCCGCCGGCGGTCAGATGCGCACGTCGTGGATCAAGACCGCGGCCTCGGCCACCGTGAACGCGGTCAAGAGCGGCGCGGCGTGGGCCCTGGCCGGCGGAGCGCGGGCCGCTGGTGCCGTTGCGAGCACCGCGGCGGCCGGCGCCCAGCTCACGGCCCGGTGGATCGGGATTGCCGCCTCGACGACCGCTCAGGGTGCCCGCGCCGGCGCCGCGTGGCTCGCCACGGCCGGCGCGAACGCGG
>NZ_JAMXSG010000353.1:0-4808 GCF_024124365.1 Pseudonocardia sp. McavD-2-B | reverse complement strand
GGGTGCGCCGGGCGTGCCGCCGGTGCGGGGGGCATCGGTCGCGGGAGCCGGCCCGGAGGAGGGCCCGCCGACGTCGATCGGCCGTGCCCCGGGCACCCCGGCCCGTTCGTTCCCGGTCAGCACCGCCGCGGTGATCCCGCCGAAGCCGATCCCCGCGAACACCGTCGTCCCCGTCCCGGCGCCGCCCGCCGGGTCCGGGGCCGGGTCTGCGTCGCCGCCGGGGCCGGGCGGGGGCCCGCCGGGCGACAGGGCCGGGACAGCGGAGGAGGCGGGGGCGGTGCCGTCGCGGGTGACGACCGGGGACGCACCCCACCCGGTCCACGGGGCGCCGGTGAGGCGGGTGTCGTCGTCGTAGCGGACCATCAGCTCCGCGGCCCGGCCGGCCGAGTTGCCCGCGGCGAGGTCGGTGGCCGCCCAGTCGTCGAGCAGGGCCGGGCCGGTGGGTGCGGCCTCCGGCGGCGTCGGCGCCGCGGCGGCCGGCATCCGGGCCCGGAGGTCCGCGGCGAGCCCGGCCTGGGCGGCGAGTGCGTCGGCGGTGCGGCCCGCGTCGACGGCGGCGGAGACGACCCAGCCGTCCAGCGACCCGAAGGCCACGGTGACGCCGTCCGCGGTGCCGCCGGACCATCCTCCGGGCAGGTCACGGACCTGCCCGGACAGCTCGCGGTGGACGTCGGTGAGCGCGGCGGCGGCGTCGCGCCACGCCCGCTCCGCCCCGGCCGACGCCGCGGGGCCCGGACCGGCCGCCACCATCGCGACGATCTCGGCGTGGCTCAGTCCCGCCCAGCGCGGCGCGGTCACCGGGCACCCCGGTTCAGCGCGTCCGTCGTCGACTCCTCGGTGCGGGTGTAGGCACGCCCGGTGGCACCGGCGGCGTCGCGGGCCCGCAGCAGCTCCGCGTGCAGGGTGCGCAGCCGCCCGATCGCGGCGTCGGGACCGTCCGCGGCGTGCACGGCGTAGCGGGCCGCGGCCTCGGCGCTGGCCGGATCCCCCAGCCACGGCTCGACCCGGCGGGCGTCGGCGTCGAGGGTGCGGAGCGCGACGGCCAGCCGGGACGCGGCCCGGTCGAGTGCCTCCGCCGCCCCGGCCGGGGCGGCCGGGTCGACACGCAGGTCCGGGTGGATGTCGGGCACGTCGGCCTCCGGTGCGGACGGGCGGATCACGGACGGGCGCACGCTAGGCCCGCACCGGCCGTCGCCGCGGCGGTTCGCCGCGGAACGGTCGCGATCGCGAAGCCCGCACACGACGCCACCCCCGTCCGCACCGGTGGTCACCGGCGCGGACGGGGGTGTGTGTCGCGGTCAGGCCGCCGCCACCTCGGCCGGCTCCGGGACCTCGACCGGGGCGCACCCGCGCAGCGGGCACGGCGGTGGGGCCCAGGACCGGGGCGTCCCGCCGAGGGCGGGAACGGTCCCCGCGAACGGCCACCGGCCTGCGAAACGCTGCAGGTACCAGTAGACGAACAGGTGGTCCGGTTCCTCCGGGTCGGAGACGAACAGCGCACGCTCGCCCAGGTCGGTGACCCAGGCTGCGTAGTCGTTCGCCACCTGCCCCGGTGGGCGCGAGGCCCGCCGGGTCAGGAGCCAGTCCTCCGCCCGGGTGCGCCAGGTCGCCAGCGCGGTCGGGTGCAGGGTGGCCCCCGGGAGCTCCCGGAGGTTGGCGGTGAAGGTGCCGATCAGGACCCCGTCCGCTCCGTACGCGGAGGAGATCAGGGTGAGCAGGGAGTGCGGGCCCGGGATCGGGCCGTCGGTGTGGACGTGCGTCGTGACATGGAACGTCGTCGGCGCGATGTCGAACTCTGGGGGCATGACGGATCCTGTGACGTCTCGGTCGAACTGGGACGGCTCACGGCGCGGCTGGGCCTGCGTGGCGAGCGGATCCGCGGCGCGGTACTCCGCGTGGCGGTAGTTCCGGGCCCCGTGGATCGGGCACACGGGTCGGCTGTGGAGTTGTGACGTTGCGTGCCGCGGGCGCCGGACGGCGTGCGCGACACGCCGGGAACGCTAGAACGGCGCGACGTGCCGGTCAACGGGCGGTGACCCGGTCGGCACGGCGCGTTCCGCGGAACGCGGTTGTCGACGCGCGGGCGACGGGGCCCCGCGGACCGCCTCAGCCCTCGCCCACCAACCGCCCCAGCACGACGACGTCGACCCGCTCGCCGTCGACGGTCCACGCCTCCCGCAGCCGCCCCTCCGGCACGAACCCCAGCGCCGCGGCGACGGCGGCCGACGCCCGGTTCGGCTCGGCGTGCATCCAGGTGACACGGTGCAACCCGAGCCCGCCGAAGGCGAAGCGCACGACCGCCCCGGCCGCGGTGCGGGCCAGGCCGCGTCCGCGGGCGCCGGGCAACGTCCAGCAGCGCAGCTCGGCGGTGCCGTGGGTGATGTCCAGGTGCTCCAGGGTGATCTCGCCGAGCATCTCCCCGGTCGTCGGCTCGGCGACGGCCCAGGCACAGCGGGTGCCGCGGGCCCAGCCGTCGATCCGGTCCGCGACGTGCGCGGTCACCTGCTCGTCGAAGTCCGGGGCGGCCGGGTCCGGACGGTTGCGCCAGCGCCGGATCTCCGGGTCCCGGCAGGACGCGGCGACGGCCGGGCGGTCGTCCACCCGGCCGTCGTGCCGTGGTCCGCGCAGGTACCACGTCCCGGCGTTGATCTCGACCGGGTCGAGCACCGGGCCGGTAGCGGGGACGGGCACCTGGTCCAGGGGACTCAGTCCTTGATCTCGCAGATGACGGTGCCCTGGGTGACCGAGGCGCCCTGCTCCGCGTCCAGGCCGGTCACGGTGCCGGCCTTGGTCGCGGTGACCGGGTTCTCCATCTTCATCGCCTCGAGGACGACGATCAGGTCACCCACCTCGACGGTGTCGCCCTCGGAGACCGCGACCTTGATGATCGTGCCCTGCATCGGCGCGGTGACGGCGTCGCCGGAGGCCTTCGCCCCGCCGCCGCCCTTGCCGCCGCGCTTGCGCGGGGCCGCCTTGGCCGCGCCGCCGCCGCTGCCGTTGCCGCCGCCGAGGGCGAGGTCACCGGGCAGCGAGACCTCCAGGCGTCGCCCGCCGACCTCGACGACGACGGTCTGCCGCTCGCCGGACTCGTCCTCGGCACCCGCGCCGCCCTCGAACGGCGGGACGGTGTTGTCCCACTCGGTCTCGATCCAGCGGGTGTGCACGGTGAAGTCCTCGAGGGTCTCGGCGGCGTAGGCCGGGTCGGAGACGACGAGACGGTGGAACTCGAGCACGGTCGCCATGCCCTCGACCGTGAACTCGCCCAGTGCGCGACGGGCCCGCTGCAGCGCCTGCTGCCGGTCGCTGCCCCACACGATCAGCTTGGCCAGCAGCGAGTCGAACTGACCCCCGATGACCGAGCCGTCCTCGACGCCCGCGTCCATCCGGACGCCCGGGCCGGCCGGGTACCAGATCCGCTCGACGGTGCCCGGCGCCGGCAGGAAGTTGCGCCCGGCGTCCTCGCCGTTGATGCGGAACTCGATGGCGTGCCCGCGCGGCTGCGGGTCGTCGTCGAAGTCCAGCTCCTGGCCCTCGGCGATCCGGAACATCTGGCGGACCAGGTCGATCCCGGTGGTCTCCTCCGAGACCGGGTGCTCGACCTGCAGACGGGTGTTCACCTCGAGGAAGGTGATCATGCCGTCCTGGCCGATCAGGAACTCGACGGTGCCGGCGCCGTAGTAGCCGGCCTCCTTGCAGATCGCCTTCGAGGCGTCGTACAGGGTCGTGCGCTGCTCGTCGCTCAGGAACGGCGCGGGCGCCTCCTCGACGAGCTTCTGGAAGCGGCGCTGCAGCGAGCAGTCCCGCGTCCCGACGACGACGACGTTCCCGTGCTGGTCGGCCAGCACCTGGGTCTCGACGTGGCGCGGCTTGTCCAGGTAGCGCTCGACGAAGCACTCGCCGCGACCGAACGCCGCGGTGGCCTCACGGACCGCGGACTCGTACAGCTCGGCGATCTCGGAGCGCTCGCGGGCGACCTTCATGCCGCGCCCGCCACCGCCGAAGGCGGCCTTGATCGCGACCGGCAGGCCGTGCTCGTCGGCGAAGGCGATGACCTCGTCCGCGTCCTTGACCGGGTCCTTGGTGCCGGGCACCAACGGTGCGCCGGCCTTCAGGGCGATGTGACGTGCGGTCACCTTGTCGCCGAGGTCGCGGATCGACTGCGGCGACGGGCCGATCCAGGTGAGGTCGGCGTCGATCACGGCCTGGGCGAAGTCGGCGTTCTCCGACAGGAAGCCGTAGCCGGGGTGGATCGCGTCGGCACCGGCCTGCTTCGCGGCACCGATGACCTTCTCGATGTCGAGGTAGGACTCGGCGGCGGTCGAGCCGCCCAGCGCGAAGGCCTCGTCGGCGAGCCGCACGAACATCGCGTCCCGGTCCGGGTCCGCGTAGACGGCGACGCTCTGAAGTCCCGCGTCCTTCGCTGCTCGGATCACGCGGACGGCGATCTCTCCCCGGTTGGCGACGAGCACTTTGCGCAGTGCGGGCACGGTCGAACTCCTCCGGTCACGGCGCCGGCCCGATGCTCCGGCGCAGGGTTAGGCGGAGTGTAAGAGCAGAGCCGCCGGAAGTTACCGGCGGGGAATGTGGCGATGGCAACGTCGTCACCCGTCCGAGGGCCCCGACCTCGACCCCGATCGCTCCGGTCGTGACCGGTACCACCATCGGGACAGGCGGTTCCGGGGGCGCGGGGCGGTGCGTCCGTCGTAGTGCAGCGCCGCCTCGCGTGCGGCCAGCTCGCGCCGTGCGCCCGCACCGAGCCGCCCGGCGGCCGCGAGCTCGCGGGCCAGGTCCCAGCCCTCCCGCTCCGG
>NZ_JAMXSG010000352.1:0-4856 GCF_024124365.1 Pseudonocardia sp. McavD-2-B | reverse complement strand
CCGGTCCCGCATGCGCACCACCCGGCCGAGCACCAGCGCGACGACGACCGACAGGACCAGCCACGCCCCGATCCCGACGAGGATCCACAGGGCGGTCGACATGTGCCCTCCCCGGCCGTCGCGGACCGCACCAGTGTGCCCGTGATCGGCGCCGTACGGAGGGCCCCCGATCCGGGGGGGCGGGCTCAGCCGGCGTCGGGCAGGGCGGGGCCGAGGAGGTCGTCGGCGTCGACGATCCGGTAGGCGTAGCCCTGCTCGGCGAGGAAGCGCTGCCGGTGCGCGGCGTAGTCGGTGTCCACGGTGTCGCGGGACACCACCGAGTAGAAGTGCGCCTGGCGGCCGTCGTTCTTCGGGCGCAGCAGGCGCCCGAGCCGCTGGGCCTCCTCCTGCCGGGACCCGAACGTGCCGCTGACCTGCACCGCGATCGTCGCCTCGGGCAGGTCGATGGAGAAGTTCGCGACCTTGGAGACCACGAGGGTGTCGATCTCGCCGCGGCGGAACGCGTCGAACAGCTTCTCCCGCTCCTTGTTGCGGGTCGAGCCCTGGATCACCGGGGCACCGAGCTTCTCCCCCAGCGCGTCGAGCTGCTCGAGATAGGCCCCGATGACCAGCGTCTGCTCGCCCTTGTGCCGGTCCAGGATCGCCTGCACGACGTTGAGCTTGGTGTTCGCCGTCGACGCCGTCCGGTAGCGCTCCTCGGAGTCCGCCGTCGCGTAGGACATGCGCTCGGCGTCGGTCAGCGTCACCCGCACCTCGATGCACTCGGCGGGCGCGATCCAGCCCTGCGCCTCGATGTCGCGCCACGGGGCGTCGTAGCGCTTCGGGCCGATCAGGGAGAACACGTCGCCCTCGCGGCCGTCCTCGCGGACCAGGGTCGCGGTGAGGCCGAGCCTGCGGCGGGACTGCAGGTCCGCCGTCATCCGGAAGACCGGCGCAGGGAGGAGGTGCACCTCGTCGTAGACGACCAGGCCCCAGTCTCGGGAGTCGAACAGCTCCAGGTGCTTGTACTCGCCCTTGGTCTTGCGGGTGACGACCTGGTACGTGGCGATGGTGACCGGGCGGATCTCCTTCTTCTCGCCCGAGTACTCGCCGATCTCCTCCTCGGTCAGCGACGTCCGCGCGATCAGCTCGCGCTTCCACTGCCGCCCGGAGACGGTGTTGGTCACCAGGATCAGGGTCGTCGCGCCCGCCTTGGCCATCGCGGCCGCACCGACGAGGGTCTTGCCCGCGCCGCAGGGCAGCACGACCACCCCGGAGCCGCCCTCCCAGAACCCGTCGACCGCGTGGCGCTGGTAGTCCCGCAGCGTCCAGCCGTCCTGCTCCAGCTCGATGGGGTGGGCCTCGCCGTCGACGTACCCGGCGAGGTCCTCGGCGGGCCAGCCGACCTTCAGCAGCGCCTGCTTGAGGTGCCCGCGCTCGGACGGGTGCACGACGACGGTGTCGTCGTCGAGCCGCGCGCCCAGCATCGGGCTGATCTTCTTCTGCCGGAGGATCTCCTCCAGGACGGCGCGGTCCAGCGCGGTGAGGACGAGGCCGTGCGCGGGGTGGTGGGACAGCTGCAGCCGGCCGTAGCGCCCCATCGTGTCGACGACGTCGACCAGCAGCGGCTGCGGGACCGGGTAGCGGGCCCAGCGGACCAGCGCGTCGACGACCTGCTCGGCGTCGTGCCCGGCCGCGCGCGCGTTCCAGAGGGCCAGCGGGGTGACCCGGTAGGTGTGGACGTGCTCGGGTGCCCGCTCCAGCTCGGCGAAGGGCGCGATGGCCGCGCGGGCCGCCGCGGAGTCGGGGTGGTCCACCTCGAGCAGCAGCGTCTTGTCGGACTGGACGATCAGGGGGCCGTCGGTCACGGAACGAATCCTCTCGAGGCCGGGGAACGGAGCTGTGCGGGTCCGCCGGACGCCGAGCGGAGACGAGCGGTCGGCGTGTGTCACGTCACGTGACCATGAGGCAACCGGCCCTACGCCACTCGGGAGACGAGGGTTCCGGGGGCTAGACTCGGCAGCCGTCCGTCACGCACAGACGGGACCCGGCACGATCATATCCGTCCGACTCCCCCGGGACGCGGCAACCGCCGCCCCGTGTCGGTCGTGGTGTGGTCGAGCGGTTCCCGTCGTGACCCCGAAAGGCGCACCGGACCAGCTGATGCTCCCCGACCTCGTGCCCGCCGCGCCGCCCGTCCCCGGACCGGAGACCGACAGGGAGATCTCGCCGTGACCACCGTGACCAGCACGGAACGCCCGAGCACGTGGTCGGAGCGACTCGACCCGCGGAACTGGAGCCTGGTCGCCAAGCTGGCGGTCGTCGGTCTGGTGCCCACGGTCCTCGCCCTGTCCATCGGCGCCGTCCGCGTCGTCGACCAGGCCAACGTGGCCGAGGAGCTCGGCCGCGGCAGCGGCCTGGTCGACGTGCACCGCCAGATCGAGACGCTGACCGGCGCACTGCAGACCGAGCGCGACGCCGCGGTCCGCTTCGTGGCGGGCAACCGGCTCGGTGACCGGGCCGCCGTCGACCGGGCGCAGGCCACGACCGACCGGGCGCTGCAGGCCACCACGGCGGGGCTCGACACCGCCGAGCAGCAGGCCCCCGACCTGGCCACGGCCCGCCGGCAGGCGGACACCACGCTGGGCCAGCTGCCGGTCATCCGGTCGCAGGTCGCCGAGGGGCCGACCGCGGCCGCCGACCTCACCGGCCGCTACACCGCGGTCGTCCAGCGCACGCTGGGGCTGGACCGGGCGCTGGTGGGGCGGCTGCAGACCGCCGACACCGCCGGCCTGACCACGGCGATCGCCGCCGGGTCGAGCGCCCGCGAGGCCCTGCAGCTCGAGCGCACCGTGATCGGTGGCGCGCTCGCCGCGGGGACGCTGGAGGAGCAGCAGCGCGCACAGGCCACCGGGGCCGAGGCCTCGTTCCAGGCCGCGGCCGGTGACTTCCAGTCGTCGCTGACGCCGGAGCAGGCCGAGTCCTTCGGGAACTTCGGTGCGGGCCAGGCGAACGGCGAGCGCAACGCGCTGCGTGACCAGGCACTCTCGGTCCCGCCGGGGGTCGCGCCGCCGGTCGACCCGAACGCGTGGAACGCCGCCGTCGACCGGTCCGTCGCCGCGGTGGACCAGTCCACCGGCGCCGCCGAGCAGGCGTTCGTCGACGGCCGGGCCGCGGCCGCCGAGCAGGCGGGCAACACCGCGGGCCTCAACTCCGTGCTGCTGATGCTCATGATCCTGCTGACCGCGGGCATCATCCTGCTGCTGGGCCGTCAGATGGTCCGTTCGCTGCGCCTGCTGCGCAGCTCGGCGCTCGAGGTCGCGGAGCAGAGGCTGCCCGCGGCGGTGCAGAGCATGCGGTCCGGGCAGGCACCGAACGCACTCGTCGAGCCGGTCCCGCTGGACAGCCGCGACGAGATCGGCCAGGTGGCGCGGGCCTTCGACGCCGTGCACGGCCAGGCGATCCGCCTCGCCGCCGACCAGGCCGCGCTGCAGCAGAACGTCAACTCGATGTTCGTCAACCTCTCCCGCCGTTCGCAGGCGCTCGTCGAGCGCCAGCTGCAGCTGATCGAACAGCTGGAGAGCAACGAGCAGGACCCGGACCAGCTGTCGAACCTGTTCCAGCTGGACCACCTCGCGACACGTATGCGCCGCAACAGCGAGAACCTGCTGGTCCTCGCGGGCACCGACCTGGCGAAGCGGAACGTTGCGCCGGTGCAGGTCGTCGACGTCCTGCGGGCCGCCGTGTCGGAGGTCGAGCAGTACCAGCGGGTCGTCGTGCAGACCCCGCCGAACGCGACGATCGCCGGTCGCGCCGCGAACGACCTCGTCCACCTGCTCGCCGAGCTGCTGGACAACGCGACGAACTTCTCGCCGCCGGACTCGCAGGTCGTCATGTCGACGACCCGCACCGCCGACGAGTCGCTGCTGATCGAGATCTCCGACCGCGGTGTCGGCATGACCGACTCCGAGCTGGTCGACGCCAACCAGCGTCTGTCCGGCCCGGCCGAGGTCGACGTGTCGGCCTCCCGGCGGATGGGCCTGTTCGTGGTCGGCCGGCTGGCCGCACGGCACCGCGTCGGCGTCCGGCTCGCCTCGGCCGCGGTCGGCGGCGGCTCGGGTGGGCTGAGCGCCTCGGTGACCGTCCCGCCGCAGCTGGTGCCCTCCGCGCAGCTGCCCGAACAGCGCCGCGACGGCGACCCGGGCAGCTGGGGCGGCGTGCCGCCCCAGGGTGGCGAGCAGCAGGCCCCGCAGCCGGCCCCGGCGCTGACCGGCGGCGGAGCGCCCGACGGGCCCCGGCCGGACTCCCCGGTCGCGGTGAACGGGAACGGTCGCGGAGGGTCGCTGCCGTCGATGGTCGCGGGCTCCGACGGCCCGATGACCCCGACCTTCGAGACCGGCACGCCCTCGTCCACGACCGCGCGCAACGGTTCGGCCTCGAGCCTGCCGACGCGCCGTCCGGGGTCGTCGCTGACGAAGAACGCGGCCCCCGGCGACGCCGGCGGGCAGACCGCCGACGGGTCGGCCCCGACCCTCAACGGGTCCGCCCCACAGGGTCTGTCGGCCTTCGCGCCGTCGCAGGACGGCGCACACGACGGGCGGACCCCGGCCGACGTCTTCACCCCGGCCGACGAGGCCGGCTCCGGTCCCGCCGACGGCGACGCCCCGCACGGCGCCGAGGCGTTCCGGGGCACCGGCCCGGCCCCGTCCGGCGACGGTGACGGCCCGTCCGACGACACGGGCACCGGCGCCGGATCCCTCACGGACACCGAGGACACCGAGGCCGCGGTCCCCGCCGAGGGAACCGAAAACACCGACACCGACGGTGACGCGGACCGCTCCGGCGGCACCGCAGCCCCGTCGGCCGCCGCCGCGCTC
>NZ_JAMXSG010000351.1:0-4946 GCF_024124365.1 Pseudonocardia sp. McavD-2-B | reverse complement strand
ACGGCGGTCCGTCCCTGCGGCGCCCGGGCCCCGGCGCCGACCGGCACCGCCCCGGTCCGCGGCCGGGGGACGAGCGCCTGCGCCCGCGGCCGTCCGCACCCCACGCAGAAGTGCAGCGAGCCCAGCAGCTCCGCCCCGCACCGGCACCGCTCCACCATGACGACCCTCCCCGACGACGGCGGCCGGATCCGTCCGACCGTGTTGCCTGCTCATCGCACGCGACACCCTGTCGTTATCGATGATCTTGGTCCGAACGGCGCACTTCATCTCTTGTGATGACGGGGCGAACGGAGCAGCCCACCGGCCCGACAGGAGGGCGTCGTGGGCGCACCGGGGGCCGCCGTCGCGGGGACGTGGGGACATGGCCGCGTGCCGTTCTCCCGCGCCCAGCTGGAGGACGGCCCGTCAGCATCACCTGCTAACCCAGGACGGGCGTCATCCCCGGCTCCCGCCCGGTGGCGGCGAGTGCGAGGGCGGTGTCGTCCCCCCACCCCGCGACGACGTCGGGACCGGCCAGCCGGGTCACCGTCTCCCGCACCACCGCGAGCCCCGACGCGGGCGGGGCCGGTGCGTCCGGCAGCGCGACGGTCATGTCCAGGTGGTGCACCACGACCTCGACGACCCAGGTGCCGACGAAGTCCCCGACGTCGAGGACGTGCCCCTGGAACTCCAGCCGGTACGGCCCGTCCAGGTCCGCGACGAGCCGGCGCAGGCCACGCAGCGTCATCGCGACGTGGACGATCTGCCCGGTCGGGCGGGCGTAGGCCGCGGCGACGGCGCGGGCGAAGCGCTCGTGCGCCCAGCCCGGCAGCTCGGACCCGGGAAACGCGGTCCAGTAGGTCGCGAGGTCGGCGTCGGCGGGCCGGTCGGTGCGGGCGGGGAACCCGGCGAGCATCTCGACCAGGCCCAGGTGCAGGTGCGCGAGGACGTCCGCGGCGAGCCAGCCGTGACAGCGGCTGCGGGCGTGCAGGTCGGTGTCGTCGACGTGGTCGAGCAACGCGGACAGCCCGTCGAGCGCGGCGAGGAACGCCGGGCGCGCCACGTCGAGCGGGTAGGCCGTCACAGCAGGTCCGCACCGGACCGCGACGCCGGCTGCTCCCCGGCCGCGGCCATCTCCTCGGCCACCCGCATCAGCTCGGTGTTGACCGGGGTCGCGATCTGGTGCGCCGCGCCCAGGGCCACGATCTCGCCGTTGAGGTAGCGGGCCTCGATGGAGCCGGTCCCGCGCTGCAGGCTCTGCCACGACGACGAGCCCCGTCGCGTCGCCCCTGCGACCGGCCGCTCGGTGATGGTGCCCTCCCGGCGGACGCGGTCGTCGTCGCCGGTCCGGGCGGTGATCCCGGCCGCGTCCAGAACGGCGCGGCCCTCCGCGGTCACGGCCTCGACGAGGCGGGGCGCGTCGGGGTCGTCGAGCCCGCAGACCGCGTCGACGGCGTTGGCCAGGTTGGTGAGCAGCTTGCCGTACTTCGCGGCCATCACGTCCGGGTCGGCGTGGGAGGAGAACCCGGCCGCGGTGAGGTCGGCGACGATCGCCTCCGTGGTGGCGTCGACACCGGAGGGGAACCGGCCGACGTCGAGCACGCCGGGGACCGGCGACGACGACGCGACGACCACCCCCGGCTCGTAGTGCTCGGCGGGCAGGATCACCAGCATCGCCTGCACCCGGTCCGTGCGGCGGGCGGCGAGCCGCTCGTTGGCGACGCCGTTCTGCGCGCACACCACGGTGATGCCGGGGGCCGCCTCGAGCAGCGCGGCCAGTGGCGGCGGGGTGTCCTGCGACTTCACGGCGAGGATCGCGACATCGTCGGGGGTGGGCCGGGCCTCGCCGACCGTGCCCACGGCCTCCACCGGATGGGTGGTCGACCCGTCCGAGGTGTCGAGGCGCAGCCCGCGCTCGCGGATCGCGTCGAGGTGCGCGCCCCGGGCGACGACCACGACCTCCCGCCCGGCCGCGTGGAGTCGCGCCGCGATCGTCCCGCCGACGGCCCCTGCCCCGATCACCACATAGCGCACGACGACGATGGTGGCTCAGCCGTCACGCCGGCGCACGACCGACGGCGGGGCCTTCCGCCGCCACGCCTCCTCGACGAGCTCAGCGAGCTGCCCCGCGTCGACCCGGTCGAGGTCGACGAGGATCGAGCCGTGGCCGTCGTAGTGCGGGGTCGTGAAGTACGCCGGGTCGCCCGACGCGAGCAGCGCCTCCTTCTCCTCGAGCGAGCACATCAGCACCAGCCCGCCCTCGGCCTCGGTGCGCAGCCGGGCGAAGCCCGTGCCACGGACCTTCAACGACGGCGTCCGGTACCAGGTCGACTCCTCGACCTCCGGCAGCCCGGACCCGATCCGCACCACGTCGTCCCAGCTCGGCATGGGGCCATGGTGCCCGCGGCGGGCGCTGCCCGTCGTGGAGGAATCAGACCAGGTGGGCCGCGAGGAACCGGTCGACGGCGGCGCGGCCGTCGGCGACGTGCGGCTCGACCTTCCACTGCTCGACCAGCTCCGCGCCCGGCGCGAGCCCGGCGAGACGGCGCGACACGGGCTCCGGGTGGAAGTCGTCGATCCCCATCAGCACCAGCCACGGCGTCGCGATGTGGGCGAGCGCCTCGTCGGGGACGGAGTACAGCATCCCGCCGCCGCCCCACATGTTCGTGCGGAACGCGGCCCAGTCGTCGTCGGGGACCCCGGGGTGGTCGGCCTCGATCCCGGCGCGCCACTCGTCGAACTTCCCCTCGAACAGGTGCTGGTTGTCGGCGCGGCCGATGGGCTGCAGCGCGACCGCGGCCCGGACGCGTTGCGGCGCGGTGGCCAGCAGGTTCGCGATGAAGGCGCCGCCGATGCACATGCCGAGCACCGCGCACTCGTCGACGCCGAGGTGGTCGAGCAGGGCGAGCTGGTCGGCGGTGTAGGTGTCCCAGCCGTCGCTGCCGTGGACCTCGGCGACCGAGGACCCGGCGTTGCGCTGGTCCATCGCGATGACGCGGTACCGCTGCGCGAGGTGGGTGACCGGGTCCCAGGGGGCGTTGCCCCAGGCCGCGATCGTCGAGTTCATGCCGCCTGGGGCCAGCAGCAGGACCGGGAACCCCGTGCCGTGCTCCTCGTAGTGCAGGGTCACACCGGGGCGCTCGAAGGAGGGCATGGCCCGAAACTAGGCCACTCGCGGGGGAGTCCGCTTCTCCGGACGGCGCCGCGCCAGGATCGAGGTGCCGTACACGACGAGTGCCAGCCCGAGCAGCAGCAGCCACCACAGACCGGGGCGGACGGTGTCGTCGAGCAGGGTGATGCCGACCAGACCGGGCACGACGACCTGGGTGACCATGTACAGCGCGGTGACCGTGGAGACGTCGCCGAGCTGCAGCGCGCGGGCGTAGTTGTACAGGCCGGTCAGGGCCATCCCGACCAGGATGTACACGAGCGGCTCGCGCAGCAGGCTCCCCAGGTCCACACCGTCGGAGACGTGCATCGCGCGGATGCAGACCGAGCCGCCGCCCAGCCCGAGCCCGGCGAGCACCGCCGACGGCCACGGCTTGGTCGAGTTCGCGATCGCCAGCGTCACCCCCATGATCGCGACGAGCGCCGCGATCAGGACGGCGACGGTCGTGCCGTGGCCGGTCAGGGCCTGCTTGCGCTCGGTCCCCGCGCTGCCGGCGACGAACGCGAGCCCGAGCATGCTGGCGCCGATGGCGAGCCGGTGCACCGGCCGCAGCCACTCGCCGCGGAAGTAGCGGGCGTACAGGGCGGTCATCGCGATGGCCCCGGCGAGCGTCGCCTGCACCGCGAAGATGGGGATGAACTGCAGCGCGACGACCATGCAGAGCCAGGTGACGATGTCCATCGCGATCCCGCCGAGGAACCGGGGGCGGGCCAGGACGGCGCTGGTGCGCCCGCCCTGGTCGGCCGCGTCGGCCTGGAGGATGGCGGCGACGGTGCTGCAGAGCATCGCGAACACCGCGAAGAGCATGCCGATCAGCACAGGCGGGCCCGGGTCAGGGCACGGGCGGCATGCGGGGTGATCGACACCGGCCGATTGTGACGTACCGCTATCGGGTGCCGGCCGGGCGGGCGTCCGACGGAGCGGGCCGCTGCTCGGGCAGCGCCGCAGGCATCTCGAAGAAGCCGCTCATCAGCCCGCTGCCGGGCTGCTCGTCACGTGTACCAGCGGCGGCCTGCCAGGGGGACGTGCCGCCCTGGGTCGCACGGCGCTGCGCCAGCAGGGCCCGCGGGCGCTCGGTGAGGACAAGGATGCCGACCGTGAGGGCCACCCCCACCAGCAGCGGCCCTCCGACCACCAGGATGGGCCAGCCCACCACGACATATGCGAGCACCAATGCACCCGCCGCCATGCCGATGACCGCCCCCGCCAACCGCGTCACCACGCGCCCCTCTCACACCGTGCCCGAACCGGGACGACCAGTGTTTTACCACGTCGGAGGGGGTGGACAGGGGCGACGCGACGCGGTGGTGGTCACACCTTCGGGCACGGCCGTATCGCAAGGTGCATGGGGCCGAGCCGGCGTGGGGGCTCCCGTGTCCACGCCGGCCCGGCGGTCCGAATCATCCCGCCCCGGGGTCCGGGCGGGACGGGGTGGGGGTCACTCGGCGCTGTCGTCGCAGCGCAGAGGGTGATCGGCGGTGGATTCCCTGTCCGACAGGATGATCACGCAGCCGCACCCGCGGCCGGGGTGGTCGACGTCGGCGCGGGGGCCGTGGTCGTCGGGTCCGGGACCGGGGTGGTCGGGTCGGTGGCGGGCGGGGTGGTGACCGGCGGGGTGGTCGGGTCGGGCGTGCCCTCCGTCGGGGTGCTCGGGCCCTGGCTCGTCGCCGGCGGCGTCGTGACCGGAGGGGTCGACACCACGGGAGCGGGGGGCGCGGCCGGGGCCGGGGCCGGAACCACCGGAGCCGGAGCCGGGGCGACGGCGGCGACCGGAGCGGCGGCACCGGCGGCGGGGCGG
>NZ_JAMXSG010000350.1:0-4988 GCF_024124365.1 Pseudonocardia sp. McavD-2-B | reverse complement strand
GGGCGCGGCGGACTCGGAGCGGCCACCGCCGAGGACCGAGGACGGCAGGTGGAGCACGGCGATCGGGGCGATCGCGGAGTTCCCGCCGGGGGCGCGGACGCCGAGCCGGGCGCCGATGGCGCGGGCCAGCCGCGCGGCCACGTGCAGGCCGATCTCCTGCGGGGCGACCGGGCCACCGGGGGTCGCCGAGCCCAGCGCGCGGTCCAACTCCTCGACCGGGGTGCGGTGGCGCGGGGACTGGGTGCCCTGAAGCTCGACGACGATCCCGCCGTCGGGACCCCAGCGGGTCAGCAGCTCGATACGCTCCCCGGCCGGGGTGGCGCTCGCGGCGTGGGCGAGCAGCTCGGCCAGGATCTGGCCCAGGACGGGCTCGGCGGTGGCGTCGACCGAGACGCTCGGGGTCGGCGGGACGATCGTGCGCGAGGCCGCCTCACTCGCGGAGACGACGGTGTTGAGCGCCTGACCGAGCGGGGTCGACGGGGCCGCGAGCCGGGGCCCGCGGGGGGCGCCGGCGAGAACGAGGATGTGGTCGCCGTCGCGGGCCCCCCGTCGGGCGGCCGCGGCCAGCTCGGCGAGGTCGGCCAGCGCACCCGGGCGCAGCTCACCGGCACGCAGCCGTTCGGTCAGCAGCTGCTGGCGCTCCGAACGGGCCCGCAACCGGTGCGCGATCGCGGCCAGCACCGCGTCCCCGGCCGAGGCACCCGCCGGGCCGGACGGGTGGGGCGGCGGGTCGTCTCGCGCCACGCGATCGTCCTCCGAACCGTTCGGACGGCGCCCGGGATCGGACGCCACGTCAGTACCCGCTCGGGTAGCGGGCGGGACGGTTGCGAAGCCTACTCGTCGGTCCGCCCAGCGCTCGCTCTGATGCGGTGGGCGGTGGATCGTGGACGGGCGGGCGGCGCGACCCCCGCAGGGCGGTCACCGGGGGCACCCGGACGGGCACGACGGGCGGCCGGGCGGCCGCGCCGGAGGGGTCCTCACTCGAACCGCGACGGGTCCCCCGCGCCGTGCCGCACGATCTCCGGCTCGTCGCCGGACAGGTCGACGACCGTGGTCGGCTCGGTGCCGCAGTCCCCGGAGTCGATGACCGCGTCGACCTGGTTCTCCAGCTCCTCCTTGATCTCCCAGCCCTGCGTCATCGGCTCGTCGTGGCCGGGCAGCAGCAGCGTCGAGGACAGCAGCGGCTCCCCCAGCTCGGCGAGCAGCGCCTGGGTGGTGGCGTGGTCGGGGATGCGCACGCCGACGGTCTTCTTCTTCGGGTGCAGCAGCTGCTTGGGCACCTCCTTGGTGGCCGGGAGGATGAAGGTGTAGCTGCCCGGGGTGGACGCCTTCACCGCGCGGAACACGGAGTTGGAGATCTGGACGAACTGCCCGAGCTGCGCGAACTCCGCGCACACGAGGGTGAAGTGGTGCCGGTCGTCGAGCTTGCGGATCTGCCGGATCCGCTCCAGGCCGTCGCGGTTGCCCAGCGAGCAGCCCAGCGCGAAGCACGAGTCGGTCGGGTAGGCGATCAGGCCGCCGGACCGCACGAGGTCCACGACCTGTCCGATGCTGCGCGGCTGCGGGTTCTGCGGGTGCACGTCGAAGTACCGGGCCATCGCGGCAACGTACCGGCTCGGCGGCCCACCCGGGGAGTTCGACGACCGGGTGGTCTCGGTGCGGCGGGAAACCGTTGCCCGCGACGCGCGGAGGGGGCCAGGATGCGATCCATGCACGTCGTGGAATACCGGCCGGAACGGCACGAGTTCGCCTGGACCTTCGGTGGCGTGCCCCCGGTGCGCCGGGTCGCGCCCGGGACCTGCCTGCGGCTGTGGACCGAGGACGCGTTCTCCGGGCGGCTCACGTCCACCTCGGACCGTCCGAGCGCGGTGCTCGACATGAGCGAGGTGAACCCGCAGACCGGGCCGTTCCACGTGGAGGGCGCCGAGCCGGGCGACACCCTGGCCGTCCACCTCGTGGAGCTGACCCCGGCCCGGGACTGGGGTGCCTCCACCCTGATCCCACTGTTCGGGGCGCTGTCGACGACCGACCGCACCGCGCTGCTGCACGAGCCGCTCCCCGAGCGGACCTGGATCTACCAGCTCGACCGGGCCGCGGGGACGGTGCTGTTCGAGGCGACGAGCGCGGACCTGCGCCTGGAGCTGCCGTGCAACCCGATGCTCGGCACCGTCGGCGTCGCCCCGCCCGGGCGGGAGGTGCGCAGCTCGCTGGTGCCCGACGTGTTCGGCGGGAACATGGACACCCCGGAGATGCGCGCCGGGGCGACCTGCTACCTGCAGGTCAACGTGCCCGGTGCGCTGTTCTCGGTCGGCGACGGCCACTACCGCCAGGGCGAGGGCGAGAGCTGCGGCACGGCCGTCGAGGGCGCGATGGACGTCGTGCTGATCGTCGAGCTGATCAAGAACGCCCCGGTCCCGGCGTGGCCGCGGATCGAGACCGACACCCACTACGTCGTCGTCGGGTCCTCCCGTCCGCTGGAGGACGCGTGGCGGGCCAGCCAGGTCGGGATGATCGCCTGGCTGGGCGAGCTGTACGGGCTGGACCGGCTGGACGCCTACCAGCTGCTCACCCAGGCCGCGGAGTCGCCGCTGGCCAACGTCGTCGACACCAACTACAGCGCCGTCACCAAGATCGCGAAGGCGCTGCTCCCGGCCGCCGCGGCCTACGGCGGCGTCCACCGTCACCTGCGCGAGCAGGCCCGCTCCCTGTAAGAGAGGCCCTTTCCATGGACATGTTGCTGAACGGTCGTGTCGTGCTCGTGACCGGAGGGTCGCGCGGGATCGGGCGGGCGGTCGTCGCCGGGCTGGCGGCGGAGGGCGCGCGGGTCGCGTTCTGCGCCCGCGACGCCGACGGGGTCGCCGCGGCCGAGCAGGAACTGCGCGCCGCGGGTGCCGGCGAGGTGGCCGGGACCGCGGTCGACGTCGCCGACGGCGAGGCCCTCGGCCGCTGGGTCGCCGACAGCGCCGAGCGGTTCGGGGCGGTGGACGCGGTCGTCGCGAACGTGAGCGCGCTGGCGATCGGCCCGGGCGAGCAGAACTGGCGCTCGAGCTTCGAGGTCGACCTGCTGCACACGGTGCGCCTGGTGGAGGCCGCGCTGCCGCACCTGGAGCGCAGCGACGCCGCCTCGGTGACCGCGGTGTCGAGCGTGTCCGGCCGCGAGATCGACTTCGCCGACGGCTCCTACGGCGTCATGAAGGCCGCGCTCGTGCACTACGTCTCCGGCCTGGCGTTCGACCTGGCACCGAAGGGCATCCGGGCCAACGCCGTCTCCCCCGGCAACGTCTACTTCCCCGGCGGGGTGTGGGCGAACGTCGAGCAGCACGACCCCGCGCTGTACGCGCACGCGATGGGGCTCAACCCGACCGGCCGGATGGGTACCCCGGAGGAGACCGCCTACGCGGTGGTCTCGCTGGTCAGCCCGCGGGCGAGCCGGATCAGCGGCACCAACCTGGTCGTCGACGGGGCACTGACCCGCGGGGTGCAGCTCTGACCCCCTCACCCCAGCGCCTCGCGCACCACGCGCTCGGCGGGCGCGGTCCCGGCCACCAGGTCGGACGCCGGCTCGCTCGCGGGCTCCAGCCCTCGCGGACGAACTGCTCGATCATCGCGCCACAGGGTGCCCCGGTGGCGCGGTCGCGGGCGACCGGTTTCCCGTCGAACCGGACACTCCATCCCGAACCGGTCCCGGGTTAGGGTCGCCTCACCTGACCGAAGGAGATCGTCCGTGACGCCGCCCCGGGCCGCGGTGGCCCTCGCCGCCCTGCTCACCCTGTTCCTCGCCGCGTGCTCCGCGCCCGGCTCGGGCCCCACCGACGGCGGGGAGACCCGCACGGTCGCCACCGCACGCGGCGAGGTCACGGTCCCGGCCGCGCCGCGGCGGGTCGTCGTGCTGGAGCCGGTACAGCTCGACACCACCGTCGCCCTCGACGCCCCGCCGGTCGGGGCCGGGGTCCTGTCCGAGGGCACCGGGGTGCCCGCCTACCTCGGCGACGCCGGCGCGCAGGTGGCGGTCGTCGGGACCGTCGCCGAGCCCGACCTGGAACGGATCGCGGCCCAGCGACCCGACCTGATCCTGGGCACCGAGTCCCGGCACGCCGCGCTGTACGACCGGCTGACCGCGATCGCGCCGACGGCGTTCATGGCCTCGCAGGCCGACCCGTGGCAGGACAACGTCCGCTTCGTCGGCCGGGCGCTCGGCCGCGAGGCCGACACCGAGCAGCTGCTCATCCGCTACCGGGACCGCTGCGCCGAGGTGGCGCGCACCCACGACACGGCCGGGCGGACCGCGCAGATGATCCGCCCCCGCGACGGTCTGCTCACCCTGTACGGGCCGACGTCGTTCGCGGGCAGCACCCTGGAGTGCGCCGGGTTCACCATCCCGCCCCGGGACTGGGAGAACTCGATCTCGGTGGACCTGTCCCCCGAGCTGGTCCAGCAGGCCCGCGCCGACGAGGTGTTCCTGACCGCGACCGACCCGGCGTCGCCGTCGGCGGTGCCGCCGGCCGTCCAGGCGGTGCGCGCGCAGGTCTTCCCGCGGCTGCACCCGGTCGACCAGTCGGTCTGGATCACCGGCGTCGGGCCGCTCGGCGGGCAGAGGGTGCTCGACGACATCGAGCGGACGCTGGACCGGTGAGCCCCCTGTCGGGGTCGCCGAACGTCCTGTTCGCCGCCCGGGTGCTCGCCGTCGGCGTGCCCTCCCCCGGGTTCCGGCGGATCGTGCTGGGCGGTCCGGAGCTGTCGCGGTTCGCCCCGCACGGCCGGGACCAGCGGGTCAAGCTGCTGGTCCCGCCGGACGACGGCTACCCCGCCTCGCTCACCTCCGGCCTGCCGGAACGCGAGTGGCGGGCCCGGCTGCGGCAGCTGCCCGCCGGCACGCGGCCGGTGCTGCGCAGCTACACCCCGGCCGCGGTCCGGCCGGGGCGCGGTGAGGTCGACCTCGACGTGTTCCGCCACTCCCGGCCGGGCCCGGCGAGCGCCTGGGCCGCGGC
>NZ_JAMXSG010000034.1:0-29516 GCF_024124365.1 Pseudonocardia sp. McavD-2-B | reverse complement strand
GGACGAAGGCGGCGGCCGGGCCGGGGGCGGGGCGGCCGCGCCGGTGCAGGGTCATGAGCAGCCCGCCCGCGGCGAGCAGCGCGACCCCGACCACCAGCGCCGGGACGACGACGTCGGACGCGGTGCGGGTCCCGGTCGGCACCGGATCGGGCGGGGCGGGCAGCGCCGCGTAGTCGACCAGACCGGTCGACTCCAGATAGCCGATGTGCCGGGTGACGTACACCGACGCCTCGTTCGCGAACTGCCGCATGAGCTCGTTGCGGGTGCCGACCTTGACGTCGGTGATCACCGGCAGGACCGAGCCGTGCGCGGCGCGCAGGATCTGCACGAACTGGCGGTCGTAGTCGGTCCCGGTGCGGGCGGTCAGGTCGTTCATCCAGCCGATCTGCTGGTCGTTGGGCCTGCTGGGCAGCAGGACCCCGAGCTGTTCAGCGGTGGAGCGGACCAGCTCGTCGAGGTCGTGGTGCTCGACGCCGAGCTTGCGGGCGACCTCGCGGACGGCGGGCGAGGTGGCCTGCTGCTCGCCCTGCTGCCCGGTCGGGGCCTCCCAGAGACCGGCGAGGCGCACCTTCTGCAGCAGGTCGCGGTCGGCGGGCCCGAGCGGACCCCACCGGGTCTGCGTCCACCCCTGCTGCTGGTCGGTGGCGGCCGAGGTCGCCACCCAGTACTGGGCGAGCACGACGGCGGCGACCGCGGCCAGTGCGGCGAGCACCGACCAGCGGAGCGGGCCGGGGATCCGGCGGGACATGGGTTCTCCCCTTCTCAGACCTGGGCGAACTGCTCGGTGTGCACCCGGTCGTCCGGGACCCCGAGCGCGGTGAGGGTGGCGAGGACGTCGCCGACGAGCTGCGGTCGGCCGCAGACGAAGTAGTCGAGCCGGCGGGCCGGGTCCTCGAGGTCGGTCAGGACGGCGGCGAGCAGCGCGGTGTCGATCGGCCCGGTCGCCCCGGACCAGTCCGCCGACGGGCGGCGCAGCACCTCGGTGACCTGCAGGTCGATCAGCGTGCGCAGGTGCGCGAGCTCGGCCCGGAACAGCAGGTCGGCGCGGTCGCGGGCGTGCACGACCAGCCGGTACGGCCGCCGGTCGCCGCGGTCGGCGGCGGTGCGCAGCATGCTCATCATCGGGGTGATCCCGACGCCGCCCGCGATCAGCACGAGCCCGGTGGACGGCACCGAGTCCGGGGTGAACGAGCCGTACGGGCCGTCCACCCAGACCGGGTCGCCGCGGCGCAGCTCGCGCAGCCGCCCGGCGAAGTCACCGGTGTGTCGCACGGTGAACTCGACCCGCCCGCGGTCGGACGCCGACGACGCGATGGTGAACGGGTGCTCCTCCACCGACATCCGCTCCAGCCGCAGCCAGGCGAACTGGCCGGGCCGGAACCACGGTCCGGCGTGCCGGCCGGGCCGGGCGAGGACCAGCGTCGACACGGTGGGGCTCTCCGGGCGCACGACGTGCACCCGGAGCTCGCCGGTCGCCGCGCGGGCGCCCCAGCGCAGCACCAGCACCGCGACCAGCAGCAGGCCGAGCCCGCCCAGCACGGGCCCCATGACGGCGTCGCCGACCAGGTTGTTCAGCCACAGCACGTGCAGCGACGA
Organism: Pseudonocardia sp. McavD-2-B; assembly: GCF_024124365.1. Classification (NCBI taxonomy): domain Bacteria; kingdom Bacillati; phylum Actinomycetota; class Actinomycetes; order Pseudonocardiales; family Pseudonocardiaceae; genus Pseudonocardia; species Pseudonocardia sp. McavD-2-B. Next base: position 27,920 of record NZ_JAMXSG010000034.1, on the reverse strand, counting down.
CGCGCCGACGACAACCGCGGCCAGACTCAGGTGCAGCCAGCGCCACACCTCGTGCGAGCCGGACCGGACACCGCGCAGCGCGAGCAGCAGCAGCACGACGACCGCGATCGTCGCGAGGGTGGCGGCCTGGCCGCGGGCCGGTGCGGCGAGCGGCACGAGCAGCCCGACACGTTCGGGGTGGTCGGCCACCACGCAGGCGAGGTGCAGCGCGACCAGTACCCCGGCGAGCACGCCGAGCCTGCGGTGCAGGCCGAGCAGGGTCTCCAGGCCGAGGGCGCCGGAGAGCCCGCGCACCCGGGACGGCAGCACCGCGACGATCACCATTGCCGACAGCGCGAGCAGCCCGGTCAGCACCGAGAGCTGGTGCAGCAGCGGCTGCGGTCCGGAACGGAGCATCCAGATCAACGACGGGCCGACGAGGACCGTGACCAGCACGGATCCCCACACCGTGCGGGCGCGGCGGTGCGCCAGCCAGGCGTCGGCGGGCGGCGGGGTGTCCCGCCGCAGGGGTGCGGTGACCGGATGCGGAACCGGGCGGGTCACCGGTCACCGGGCGTGCGCCCGGCCGGTGAGGGTGCCCGCAGCGGGCGGGGGTGGTGGGTGCGCGAGCGGTGGACCGTCACGGACCGGCCTCGGGCCGGTCGCGGGTGCGACGCTACGGTCGGGCGGACGCCGGGGGCGCGTCCGCGCAGGGCGGGGCGGGTCATCGGATCACTCCGGTTCGTGGAACCGGCCGGGTGGGGAGCCCCGGCCACCGCCGCGGCATCCAGGGGGAGCGGGCCGCGGTGCGGTGACACGAACATAGGAACCCCACCGGGACGGGGTTGCGTTCCTGAGAACACGCACCGCCGTCCGGTCGTCGGTGTCCGGCGGGCGGGGACCGATCGCTCCGGTCGGAGTACGGACGTACGACCGACCGGCGCGATGACTCTCAGGGACACGACGTTCACCGCGCGCGACCACCGCTGGTCCCGCGCAGTCGGCCTCCGGCGGCGCGATCGGGCACGCCGGCACAGCCGGAGACGGCAGCCCCGGGCACCCCGGAACCCGGCGGGACCGCTGCGGACGGCCGGTCGATCGGCCGGTGGCCGGTCGGGAGCTGCGACCGACGGCCCGACGACACACGACGGCCGCGCCCGCCCACGAGGAGCGGACGCGGCCGGTGGAGGAGGTCAGGCGGAGACGCGCTCCGCGGCGCGGACGCCCTCGGCGAGCTCGCGGGCGAGCGACTCGACCGCGGACGGCCCGCCGGACTCCAGCGCCTGCACGAACGCCGTCCCGACGATGACGCCGTCGGCGTAGCCGGCGACGTCGGCCGCCTGTTCGGCGGTGCGGACGCCGAGGCCGACGCACACCGGCAGGGTCGCGACCTCGCGGGTCCGGGCGACCAGGTCGCGGGCCTCGACGCCGACCGAGCGGACGCCGGTGACGCCCATGAGCGACGCCGCGTAGACGAACCCGCGGCTGGCCTCGACGGTCATCCGCATCCGCTCGGGGGTGGTCGTCTGCGCGACGAGGAACACCCGGTCCAGGTCGTGGGACTCCGAAGCGGTCAGCCAGTCCTCGCAGTCGTCGGGCAGCAGGTCCGGGGTGATGAGCCCGGAGCCGCCGGCCTCGGCGAGCTCGGCGGCGAACCGCTCGACGCCGTAGCGGTCGATCAGGTTCCAGTAGGTCATGACCAGCGCCGGGGCACCGGCGTCGACGACCCCGCGGACGGCGGTGAACGCGTCGCGGGAGCGGGCGCCGTTGTCCAGCGCCTGCTGGGTGGCGCGCTGGATGACCGGGCCGTCCATCAGCGGGTCGGAGTAGGGCAGGCCGATCTCGACGACGTCGACGCCGCCCGCGACCATCGCCCGCATCGCCTCGACCGAGCCCTCGACGGTCGGGTAGCCGACCGGCAGGTAGCCGACCAGCGCGGCCCGGCCCTCGGCGCGGACCTGCTCGATCCGCTGCGCCACGCTGCCCATCAGACCGCTCCGTCCGTCACGGCGTTGCCCTCGTCGTCGATCAGCTGGAAGTACTTCGCGGCGGTGTCGACGTCCTTGTCGCCGCGGCCGGACAGGTTGACCAGCACGACCTTGCCCTCGCCCAGGCGCGTCGCCTCGCGCAGCGCACCGGCCAGCGCGTGCGCGCTCTCGATGGCCGGGATGATGCCCTCGGTGCGGCAGAGCAGGCGGAAGGCCTCCATGGCCTCGGCGTCGGTGACCGACTCGTAGCGGGCGCGCCTCATGTCGTGCAGCCACGAGTGCTCCGGGCCGACGCCCGGGTAGTCCAGGCCCGCGGAGATGGAGTGCGAGTCGCGGGTCTGGCCGTCCTCGTCCTGGAGGATGAAGCTGCGCGAGCCGTGCAGGACGCCGACGTCACCGCCGCCGATCGACGACGCGTGCCGCGGGGTGTCGACGCCGTCGCCGCCGGCCTCGAAGCCGACCAGCTCGACGGAGGTGTCGTCGAGGAACGCGTGGAAGATGCCCATCGCGTTGGAGCCGCCGCCGACGCAGGCGCAGACCAGGTCGGGCAGGGCACCGGTGAGGTCCTGGACCTGCTGCCGCGCCTCGACGCCGATGATCCGCTGGAAGTCGCGCACCATCGCCGGGAACGGGTGCGGCCCGGCGACCGAGCCGATGAGGTAGTGCGTGTCGGCCACGTTGGTGACCCAGTCGCGCATGGCCTCGTTCATCGCGTCCTTGAGGGTCCGCGTGCCCGAGGTGACCGGGCGGACCTCCGCTCCCAGCATGCGCATCCGGGCGACGTTGAGCGCCTGGCGCTCGGTGTCGACCTCGCCCATGTAGACGACGCACTCCAGGCCCATCAGGGCGGCGGCCGTGGCCGAGGCGACGCCGTGCTGGCCCGCACCGGTCTCGGCGATGACCCGGGTCTTGCCCATGCGCTTGGTGAGCAGCGCCTGCCCCAGCACATTGTTGATCTTGTGCGAGCCGGTGTGGTTCAGGTCCTCGCGCTTGAGCAGGATGCGCGCGCCGCCGGCGTGCGCGGCGAACCGCGGCGCCTCGGTGACCAGGCTCGGGCGGCCCGAGTAGGTGCGGTGCAGCTCGGCGAGCTCGGCCTGGAAGGCCTCGTCGGACATGGCCGTGTGATAGGCCTGCTCGAGCTCGTCCAGTGCGGCGACCAGCGCCTCCGGGACGTAGCGGCCGCCGAAGCGGCCGAAGTACGGGCCGGTCTGGTCGACCAGCCGCGCCGTGTCCCCGGCCGGGGGAAGGGCGGTGTCGGTCACGAGTACTCCCTGACGGATCGAGGACCCCGATCTCGGGCCGCCGCCGGGCGGGGATGCGCCGGGAGATCGGGCGGTCACGACGGTACACCGGGCCCACGACGACGGACGCGGCACCGGGGGCTCTCATATATCAGCGGCCCGGCGCCGCGCGGGCGGGACTCAGACGTAGCGCGGGCGTCCCGCGACCCAGCCCAGCACCATCTCGGCGACGATCACCGCGCCGAGCAGCACCAGCGACGGCGTCCAGGACCCGGTGAGCCCGTGCAGGATCCCGAACAGGAACGGGCCGGTCGCGCCGATGAGGTAGCCGAAGCCCTGCGCCATCGCCGACAGGTCGGTGGTCTCGGCGGCCTCGCGGGTGCGGAGCGCGATCACGCCGAGCCCCAGCGGGAAGACCGCCATGCCGACGCCGAGCAGGACCGTCCACAGCCAGGGCGCGGTGGCCGGGGCGATCGCGAGCCCGGCGACGGCGGCCAGCGAGCAGCAGGCGAGCCCGACGATCCAACCCGACTGGGACGCCCGGTTCAGGGCGATCGGCGGGATGACGAAGCTGAGCGGGATGCCGATCAGGTTGATCAGGGCGAGCATCAGCCCGGCGTCGGTGCGGGTGACCCCGACCGAGACGAACAGCTCCGCGAGCCACCCCATCGCGACGTAGGCGACACAGGCCTGGAGCCCGAAGAACGCGGTGACCACCCAGGCCAGCGGCCGGCGCACCATCGGGCGCCGCTCCCCCGCGTCGGTGCGCACGACCGGCTCCGGCTCACCGTGCCGGGCCCCGATCGTCCAGACGACCAGCGCGGCCAGCGACAGCAGCGCCCACGCCCCGACCGCACCGCGCCAGCCGCCGAGCAGCGGTTCCAGCGGCGGCGTGAACGCGGCGCCGATCCCACCGCCCGCGGCCAGCGCGGCGGTGTAGACGCCGGTGACCCGGCCGACGGCGTGCGGGAAGGACTGCTTCACCACGACCGGGATCAGCACGTTGCCGATCGCGATGCCCGCCGCGGCGACGAAGGTGCCGCCGAGCACGACCCACGGGCCGTCGACGACGCGCAGCACGAGCCCGGCGGTCAGCACCGCCATCGCGAGGCCGATCGCGCGGGCCATGCCGAGCCGGCGGGAGAGCAGCGGGGCGGCGATCGCGGCGAGGCCGAAGCAGATGGTGGGCACCGCGGTGAGCACACTGGTCCAGACCGCGGAGGCGCCGAGGCCGTCACGGACCTCGCCGAGCACCGAGGACATCGAGGTCACGGCCGGGCGGAGGTTGGAGGCGGCCAGTGCCACCCCCACGACGAGCAGCGGAGTCCCGACGAGCGCACCGCGGCGCGACGGCCCGGTCTCCTCGGCCCGCCCGGTGGCGATGGTCTCCTCCGCGCGTGTCTCCTGCTCAGCAATGCTCACGAAACAGTATTGTTACAGACGTAGGATGTTCGGATGGAAGGATGATCCGGTGCCTCTCGTCACAGCGCGCCGCGGTGGCCTGGTCGACCAGGTCATCGACCAGCTCCGTTCCGCCATCACCGGCGGGGAGTGGCCGGTCGGTGCCCGGATACCGCCGGAGTCGGAGCTCGCCTCGTCGTTGGAGGTCGGCCGCAACACCGTCCGCGAGGCCGTCCGCGCCCTCGCCCACGGCGGCCTCCTGGAGGTACGCCAGGGCGACGGCACCTACGTGCGGGCCACCACCGAGCTGTCCGGGGCGCTGCGCACGCTGTGCGGCCCGGAGCTGCGCGAGGTGCTGGAGGTCCGCCGCACCCTGGAGGTCGAGGCGGCCCGGATGGCGGCCGCCCGCCGGACCGACGCCGACCTGACCGTCCTGCGGGCGGCGCTGGCCGGGCGCGACCGGGCCGTCGCGGCCGTCGCGGCGTACGGCCGTCGCGGGGAGGAGCCGGACACCGCGGACCTGGAGCGCGCGGCCCGTGCGGACACCGACTTCCACGTGGCCGTCGTCCGGTGTGCGGGCAACGACCTGCTCGTCGAGCTCTACCGGGGTGTGGTGGAGGCGGTCGCGGACAGCGTGAAGACCACGATGCCCGGCACCGCGGGCACCGAGGACGACATCTCCCACACCGGGATCGTCGAGGCCATCGCCGACGGCGACGTGGACCGCGCCGCCCGCGAGGCCGGGGACTTCCTGGACCGGCTCATCGCGGCCCGCCCGGTCACCCCGCAGGGCCCCGCCGGGGAGCGCGGCCCGGACGCCGGGGCCGGGCCCACCGCCTGACCCGCGCCCCCGCACCCGGGCCGCCCGTCGACCGGCGCGTCCCGTCCGCCGCGCCGGGCCGCACCGTGCGGGCGCAGGCCCGGCACGGAGGTCACGGTCCGGTTAGCCTCCTTCGCCGGACCCACCCCCGCCCCCGACCCGATCTCGAGGAGTGCTCCGGCGTGCTGAAGGGCTTCAAGGAATTCCTGCTGCGTGGCAACGTGATCGACCTGGCGGTCGCCGTCGTCATCGGTGCGGCGTTCACGGCCGTGGTCACCGCCTTCACGAAGGCGTTCCTGGAGCCGCTGCTCCGGCTGTTCTCCGGCGGGGAGAACGCCGTGCCCCCGGGCACGATCCCGCTGACCGACGAGGTGCAGCTCGACTACGCGAGCTTCCTCAACGCCGTCATCACGTTCCTGATCACCGCCGCGGTCATCTACTTCCTGGTCGTCTTCCCGATGAAGTGGCTCCAGGAGCGCCGCAAGCGCGACGCCGCGGACCCGGCCCTGGAGACCGACCTCGACCTGCTGAAGGAGATCCGCGACCTGCTCCGCGACCAGGCCGAGCGGGACCGCGAGCGGGCCCTCGCCCCCGCACCCCGCGCCGTCGGACAGCCGACGGTGCCGGCGCCGCCGATGCCGTCCGGCCCGCCGCAGGGCCGTCCGGTGCCCCCGTCGCACGCGTCGCAGCCGCCGCAGCCCGGCCCGGTCGACGACGGCTACCCCGAGCCCTACCCGGACACCCCGCGCCGGTCCCGGCACCGCGGCTGAGCCTGCTCACTCCGGGTCGCTGCCCGACGGCCCGCCGACCCGGTACGGCGTGGTCACCCCCTCGCACACGAGGTGCGCCATCAGGCCCTCCGACGGGTGCGTCAGGTTGTCACAGTGGCCCTCGATCCACCAGGGACTGCCCGTCGCGGGCGCCCCGTCGCGGGGACAACACGACGGCGTGGTGCCCGCGCAGGTGCACGGAGTGCACCGCGCCGCTGCCGTCGGCGATCCGCATCCGCACCACGTCGCCGCGGGCGACCATGGACATCGGCACGTCCGGCCACATGCCGGCCTGGAGCAGGACCTCCGGCGCGACGAGACAGGCGATCACTCGGTAGCGGTACACACGGCGACCTCCGGCTCCTGCGACGAGCGCACGCCGGACAGTGAACGCCACGTGAGCGGGGCCACACACGCTCCCTCCAGATGAACACTCCACCCTTTCGACTCGACACGGCACGAACCCCCCACCAGGCTGAGCCGGTCGCGGGCGGCACGGGCCGCCGCGGAGGGGAGCGCACCACGATGGCGGACGCCACCACGTCGACGGCGGAGGACGGGCCCGCGCTGAAGCGGGTCATGGGGCCCAGGCTCCTGCTGCTGTTCATCGTCGGCGACATCCTGGGTACGGGCATCTACGCCCTGGTCGGCCAGGTCGCCGAGGAGGTCGGCGGGGCGGCGTGGGTGCCGTTCCTGGTCGCCTTCGCCGTCGCCATGATCACCGCGTTCTCCTATCTGGAGCTGGTCACGAAGTACCCGCAGGCGGCGGGCGCGGCGCTCTACACGCACAAGGCGTTCGGCATCCACTTCCTGACGTTCATGGTCACCTTCGTGGTGATGAGCTCGGGGATCACCTCGGCGTCGACGGCGTCGCGGGCGTTCGCGGCGAACCTGAACGAGGGCTTCGGGCTGGACCTGGGCAACGGCGGCATCGTGCTGATCGCGCTGGGATTCATGCTGCTGGTCGCGGCGGTGAACTTCCGCGGCGTCGGCGAGAGCGTGAAGGTCAACGTGGTGCTCACGATCGTCGAGCTCTCCGGCCTGCTCCTGGTGATCCTGATCGGGATCTACGCGATCGCCGGCGGCGACGCCGACTGGTCGCGGGTCGTCGCCTTCGACACCCCCGAGGACAAGGGGGTGTTCCTGGCGGTCACCTCGGCGACCTCGCTGGCGTTCTTCGCGATGGTCGGCTTCGAGGACTCGGTGAACATGGCCGAGGAGTGCCACGAGCCGCGCCGGATCTTCCCCAGGATCATGATCACCGGGCTGACCATCACCGGGGTCATCTACGTGCTCGTCGCCATCTGCGCGGTGGCGCTGGTCCCGGTCGGCCCGCTGGCGGCGAGCGAGACGCCGCTGGTCGAGGTCGTCCGCGCCGGGGCGCCCGGCATCCCGGCCGACCTGGTCCTGCCGTTCATCTCGATGTTCGCCGTCGCCAACTCGGCGCTGATCAACATGTTGATGGCCTCGCGGCTGCTCTACGGGATGGCCAACCAGGCCGTGCTGCCCAAGCCGCTGGCACGGGTGCACCCGTTCCGCCGCACGCCGTGGGTGTCGATCATCTTCACCACGCTGATCTCGTTCGCGCTGATCAGCTACGTGTCGCTGGACTCGGACTCCGACGTCGTCTCCGCGCTCGGCGGCACGACCTCGCTGCTGCTGCTCGCCGTGTTCACGATCGTCAACATCGCGGTGCTGGTGCTTCGCCGCGACCGGATCCCCGAGGACCACTTCCGGGCCCCGCCCGGCCTGCCGGTCGTCGGCGCCGTCGCCAGCCTGTACCTGGTCCTGCCGTTCTCCGGGCGGGACGCGATCCAGTACGAGCTGGCCGGGCTGCTGCTCCTGCTCGGCCTGGTCCTCTACGGGATCACGCTGCTGCTCAACCGCAGGCTCGGGGTCAAGAAGGCGACCCTGGACCCGTCGAAGCTGGACGGCTGAGCCGCCCGGTCAGGGCCGCAGGACGATCTTCCCGACCTGGGCGTTGGACTCCAGGTGCTCGTGCGCGGCGACGACCTGGTCGAGCCCGTCGAACACCCGGTCCACCTGTGGGGCGAAGTCCCCACCGCGCATCCCCGCGGCGACGAACGCGGCCGCCCGGCGCAGGCGTTCGGCATCGCGGGTCATCGCGAACAGGGTGAACGAGCGGACGACGAGGTCGGGCAGCGTCGCCGTCGGGAAGATCGTCGGTTCACCGGAGAGCCTGCCGTGGATGACGATCGTGCCGTCCGGGCGGACCGCGTCGGCCATCGTCTCGACGGCGGGTCCGGCGACGGCGTCGAACACGACGTCCAGGCCCCGCCCGCCGGTGATCTCCCGGCAGCGCGCGACCAGGTCCTCCTCCCCGGTGGCGACGACGTGTGCGGCCCCGGCGTCGAGCAGCGCCTGCGCCTTGGCGCGGCTGCGGCTGGTGGCGATCGGGACGGCGCCGATCCGGTTCGCGGTCGCGATCGCCGCCAGTCCCACGCTCGACGACGCCGCCGTGACCAGCACGTGGTCGCCCGGCTGCAGGACGCGCGGTTCGAGCAGCCCGGCGTAGGCGACGAGGAACGGCATCCAGGTCGCGGCCCCGGTCACCGCGTCCACCGGCCGCGGGACCAGGGCACGGGCCGGGACGAGGGCGTGCTCGCCGTAGACGGTGTGGTCGTTCATCGAGAACGCCGGGACGATGCTCACCGGGTCCCCCGCCGACCAGCGGTCCACGCCCGCGCCGACGGCGGCGACGGTGCCCGCAGCCTCGTAGCCCAGACCGGCCGGGAGCCGGGTCGGCTCGATGTACTCACCGCGCCGGAACATCGACTCGGCCCGGTTCAGCCCGATCGCCTCGACGGCGACGACGGCCTCCCCCGGCCCCGGCTGCGGCACCGGCTCCTCGACGACCGTCAGCACCTCGGGACCGCCGAGCTCGGTGAAGCGAACGACCCTGTTCATGCCCCCCACCCTGCCGGTCGGCCCGGTCCGCGCACCCCGTCCGACCGGCCGGGATCGCTCAGAGCGCGCGCAGCCGGCCCGCCAGCTCACCCTCGAAGAACGCGAAGAACTCCTCGACGTCCGGTCCGGCGCTGATCAGTGCGAGCCGGTCGTAGCCCGCGTCGGCGAAGCCCTTCACCGTCGCGACGTGGGTCTCGACGTCCGGGCCCGCACCGAACGCGTCGGCCATGTCCTCCCTGCGGACGAAGGCCGTCGCAGCCTCGAAGTTGCGCACGTTCGGCAGCTCGGCCTGAATCTTCCAGCCGGTCGGGCCGAACCGGAACAGCCGGTGCGCGGACTCCAGCGCGGCGTCAACGGTGCCGGCGTAGGCCAGCGGGACCTCGGCCCAGCGGGAGCCGGTCCCGCCGGCCGCGGTGTAGGCCTCGATCAGGTCGGTGCGGGGCTCGGTGGCGAAGAGACCGTCGCCCAGTTCACCGGCGATCCGCGCCGCCTTCGGCCCGCCCGCGGCGACGACGATGTCCGGCAGCGTGTCCGGCAGGTCGAACACCTGCGCGTCCTCGATGGACAGGTGGTTGCCGCGGTAGGTGCGGTAGCCGCCGGACCAGAGCAGCCGGATGATCTCCAGCGCCTCGCGGAGCATGGCGTGCCGCACCCCGACGACCGGCCACGGGTGTCCGGTGATGTGCTCGGACAGCTGCTCGCCGGAGCCGACGCCGAGGGTGAACCGGCCGTCGGACAGCAGTGCGGTCGTCGCCGCGGCCTGGGCGATGATCGCCGGGTGGTAGCGGATCGTCGGGCAGGTCACCCCGGTGGCCAGGCCGATCCGCTCGGTCCGCATCGCGATCGCGGCGAGGATCGACCAGGCGAACCCGGAGTGCCCGTGACTCTCCAGCCACGGGTGGTAGTGGTCGGAGATCTCGACGAAGTCGAAACCGGCCTCCTCCGCCCGGACGGCCTGGCGGACCATCTCCTGCGGCGTGTGGGCCTCGGCGAAGAGCTTGAAGCCGATCTGCACGACGGTTGTCCTCTCCTCGGGGGTGGCCCCGGCGGGGTTCCCGGCAGGCGTCGGATCACTCCTGCGGCAGCAGGACGATCTTCCCCGCGGTGTGCCGCTTCTCCAGCTCGGTGTAGGCCTCGCGGACCCCGTCGAGCGGGTACCCGGCCGCGATCGCGACCTGCAGGGCCCCGTCGGCGACGAGCGCGCCGAGCGCGGCGAGGTCGTCGCGGCCCTCCGAGTCGGCGGTGCCCCAGCTGGCGGCGCCGTGGGCCTGCGCGCCCTCGAAGTCGATGATCGTGTTGATCCGCTCCGGGGCGACACCGAGCTCGCGGGCGAGCGCGACGTAGCCGCCGCCGACGAGGTCGACGACGGCGTGCACCCGGTCCGGCGTCGCGGCGCGCAGGTTCGCCAGCGTCTCCTCGGGCGAGGACCCGTAGGCGACCGGGGTCACGGCCAGCTCGCGCAGCCGGTCGTGGTTGCGCTCGGAGGCGATCCCGACGACCTCCACGTCGCGCAGCGTCAGCAGCTGCACCGCGATCTGCCCCACCCCGCCCGCGGCACCGGCGACGACGACCGTCTCCCCCGGCTGCGGGTCCACCGACGCGACCGACGCGGCCGCGGCCGTCCCGGCGATGTAGAGCGCACCGGCCGTCGCGACGTCGAGACCGGCCGGGCGGCGCAGTACCTGCTCGGCGGGCACGTCGACGTGGGTGGCCTGGGAGGCGCGGTCGTCGGTCCAGCCGAAGACGTCGTCGCCGGGCTCGACGTCGGTGACGCCCTCCCCGACCGCCGCGACGACCCCGGCCCAGTCGCTGCCCTGCCCGCTGGGGAACGTGCTGGGCCAGGACTCGGCGAACACGCCTTCGCGCAGCGCGGTCTCGCCCGGGTTGATCCCGGCCGCGTGCACCTCGACCAGCACACGACCCGGACCGGGGTCGTCGAACCCGACACCGGTCACGTACAGCTCGTCGACGCCGCCGTAGCGGTCGTACCGCACGGCCCTGCCCTCACGTGTGCTCATGTCGGGCAGCGTTCCCGCTGTGCGATCGCCTGCACCGATGAGCCGGGTCACACCGGTGGGTGCAGCTCCACGGCCGCGCCGGTGACGGTCCGGCGACCGCCCTTCAGCACCCAGCGGACCGGTGCGACGGCGGCGACCGCCGTGCCCGGGTCGGGTGCGTCGAGGCAGACCAGGTCGGACGGGGCCCCCGCGACGACCCCGGTGGCGGCGGCCGGGGTGCCGAGCACCCGGGCGGCGCGCGGGCCGACCAGGTCCAGGCAGGCCGCCAGCTGCTCCGGCGACGCCTGGTGGGTCAGGTTGGCGTAGAGGTTCGCCATCCGGACCAGGGAGCCGTCGCCGTAGGGGGTGAAGGCGTTGCGGACGTTGTTCGTGGCCACCGCGGCCGCGGCGTCGCGCTCGACGAGCCGGTCCAGCACGACGACCCCGCGCGGCGCCCCGGCGCCGGTCTCCCGGCCGGTGAGGAACAGGTCCGTCGACGGCAGGGAGACCACGCCGACCCCCGTCCCGGCGCACCGGTCCAGCACCGCGGCGCGCTGCTCGGGCTCCAGGAACGACCAGGCCGTGCCGTGGCCCGCGGTGACCCGGCCGCCGAGCCCGGCCCGTTCGGTCAGGTCGCACACCGTGCCGATCAGCGCGCCCTCGGCGGTGCCGTCGAACAGGTCCAGGTGCAGGTCGACGTCGGCGTCGTGGTCCGCGGCCAGCCCGAACACGCGGTCCAGCTGGCCCGCGGGGTCGTCGTCGGCGTAGGGGGCGCCGCCCACGACCGCGCGCCGGCCCGCCGCGCGGGCCCCGCCGAGCGCCTCGTCGAGCAGCCGGGCCGTCTCCGGCGAGCCGGTCAGACCGTCCTGGGCGAACACGCAGACCTCGACGTCGACGGCCCAGGCCCAGTCCGCCGCGGCCGCCAGCACACCCTCCAGCCCGCGTCGCCCGACGGTCGGGTCGAGCTCGACGTGGGTCCGCACCCGGGTGGTGCCGTGCGCGACGCAGGACGCCAGGACGGCCCCGGCGCGGGCGGCGACGTCGTCGACGGTGAAGTCCGCCTTCATCGCCGCGGTCTCGGCCATCGCGTCGTCGACGGTGCCGCCGGACCAGGAGCAGCGGTCAGCGGTGAGCGCCTTGTCCAGGTGCAGGTGCGCGTCGACGAGGCCGCCGACGACGAGCCGGTCCCCCGCGTCGGTACCGGGTGCCCCGGCGGGGGCCGGGGCACCCACCGACCGGATCCTGCCGCCGGACATCACGATGTCGACGGCGCCGTCGTGGCCGGGGACGCGGGCGCGCCGCACGACGGTCACGGCACCGTCGCCGGCCGGGTCCGGGGGTCGCGGTGATGTGGAGATGGTCACCCGGTGAAGACTCTCTCCCCGGACAGGATCCCGCAGGTCGACCGGTGGACAACGGCCCGGGGCCCGGTACGGTGAGCCCATCGGAAACTCGGCCGTAGGTCCCCGGACATCCGGCCCCGCACCATCCGGCGGGCGGGGTCGTGGGCGAGGCGTGCCCGAAGCCGGGCGGCCGTCGTGACGTCGGCCGAGCCCGGCCGCCGGCGGCTCGGCCACACGGGCAGCTGGCCGGAGCCGCACTCCCGGGTGAGCCTGCGCGAGCACACCCCGGCGCCCGGTGTGACCGTCCTCGAGGTGATCGGTGACGTCGACCTCGCCGAGGCCGAGGCGATCCGGGCCCGGATGTCGGAGATGCTCCACCAGACGCGACCGGCGCGGGCGCTGCTGGACCTGTCCGGCGTCGGATTCCTCGGGTCGCACGGTCTGACCGCGGTGGTCCGGTCCTCCCGGGCGGCCGGTGAGGCCGGGGTCCGTCTCGACGGGGTCACCGGCCCGGGCAACCGTGCGGTGATCCGGCCGGTGCGGATGACCGGGCTGGACCAGGTCATCACCTGGTACCCGGATCTCGACACGGCCCTGGGGGCCTGAGCCTGCACCCCGACGATCTCGTCCGCCGCGCGCCGCGCCTGTTCCACACCACGCCCGCCTCGTCGTGGCCCGGGATCGCCACGCACGGGCTGCTGCCGGTCGCGGGGCTGCTCGACCTGTTCGGGGTGACCGGCGACGAGCGGGAACGGCTGCTGACCACGCGTCGCCCGCGGGCGGTGCGGCTGCACCACCCCGAGCACGGCACCGCCTGGCTGCGTGACCAGCGCCCGCTCAACCCGGCAGCCCTGGGACGGATGCTCGACCCGGGGTCCGGGTTCGGTGTGGCCGACTACCTGCGCCGGATCAACGGCTGCGCGTTCCTGTGGGCGGACCCCGCCCGCCTGCGGCGGCTGCACGCGCTGCCCCGCTACGCCGACACCGAGCACGTCGTCCTGACCGTCGACACCGCGTCGCTGCTGGCCGCGCACGGTGACCGGGCGCTCGTGACCCGGATCAACTCCGGCGCCGCGCTGTTCGCGCGGGGGCGGCGCGGGCCGGACACCTTCCTGCCGGTCGACCGGGTGCCGTCGTCGTGGCGGCCGGTGGAGGTGGCCGTGCCCGGCGGCGTCCGGGACCTGCTCGCGCACCTGGTGGACACCCCGGCCGTACCGGAGCGCTCCGGATGAGCCGGCCGGTCGCCATCGTGCTCGCCGACGCCTGGACCCGGCCGTCGGCCGGCGACCACACCGACGACACCGAGGCCGTCGCCGACCTGCTGCGCCGCAGCGGGCACGGGTTCGACGTCCGGACCGCGGGCCCGGCGGGCGACCGTCCGCTGCGGGAGGCACTGTCCGACCCTGACACGGTGCTGTTCGCCCACCCCGGTGCCTCCGGCGACGACGAGTCCGCGTTCCGGCGGCTGCGCGCGGACAAGGGCGCGATCCGCCGGTTCGTCCACGGGGGCGGGTGCTATCTGGGCGTCTGCATGGGAGCGTTCCTGGTGGAGCGCGGCTTCCTCAACCTCGTCGGCCTCGCCGTCGACGAGTACTGGTCCCGCCCGGGGGCCGATCCGTCCACCCCGGACCCGGCCCTGGTCACGGTCCGGTGGCGTGGAGCCGAACGGCGGATGTACCTCCAGGACGGGGGCGTGATCCGGCCGACACGCCGGGCGCTCGCGGAGACCGAGATCCTGGCCACATACGCCGACGGCACGGTGGCCGCCTGCGTCACCCGGTGCGGTGACGGCGCGGTCGGTGTCGTCGGCCCGCACCCGGAGGCCCCGCCCTCGTGGTTCCACGACCACGGTGTCGACCTCCCGGCCGACCATGATCATGACCTGGGGGTCGATCTCGTCGACACCCTGTTCCGGACGGTGCACGGGTCGACGCCGCCGCCGTGACGACAGCGGAGCCCGCGTGTGGCTACGTATTCCACCCGACCGGGGTTCACCACTTTGCGAGTGACGATCGCCACCCCCGGCCTGCACTTTCCGTCCCCGCGGGAAGGGGTAGGCCGGTGTCATGTCCGACGTGTCCAACCGGTCGGCCCTCACCGGTGGGGTCGACGGCGGCGACGACCGCGCCACGCAGCCGGGGCAGCCCCAGGTGATCCGCCGGGACCTGCCGTACCGCCCCTCGCCGACCCGCCGTCCGGTACCGAGCCCCCGCCCCCGCCCCGGCGCCGTGCCGCTCGACGACCGCGTGCTGGTCCCCGGGGCGACCCTGGAGGCCTCCCGGGCCCGGCCCGGCGAGCAGCTCGCCGAGGTGTTCGAGGAGGCCGTCGACCACCACCCGGACGCCGTCGCCGTCGACACCGGCGACGCCACGCTGACCTACCGCGACCTCGACGGGCGCACCAACCGTCTCGCCCGGCACCTGCGCGGGCGCGGCACCGGCCCCGGCGACGTCGTCGGGCTGCTGCTCGACGACCCGGTGGAGAGCTACACCGCCATGCTCGCGGTGCTCAAGACCGGGGCCACCTTCGTCCCGATGGACGCGGGCTTCCCCGCGGACCGCGTGGCGTTCATCCTCTCCGACTCCGCGGCCGGTCTGCTGCTGGTCACCGACAGCGCGCTGGCGAAGGTCGGCGACCCCGTGCGGGGCGACGTCGAGATCCTCTCGGTCACCGGTGCGGCTGCCGCCGACATCGCCGCCTGCTCCGACGAGCGGCTCGGGCCGGACACCCGTCGCACACCGGGCCGCGAGCACCCCGCCTACCTGATCTACACCTCCGGCTCCACCGGCCGGCCCAAGGGCGTCGTGATCGGACACCCGGCGATCTGCAACTTCGTGCGGGTCGCCGCCGACGAGTACGGCGTCCGCGCCGACGACCGCATGTACCAGGGCCTGACCCTGGCCTTCGACTTCTCCGTCGAGGAGATCTGGACCTCGTTCCTGACCGGCGCCACCCTCGTCCCCAAGCCGGCCGGGGTGTCGCTGGTCGGCGAGGACCTGCACGACTTCTTGATCGAGCGCCGCGTCACCGCGATGTGCGTGGTGCCGACGCTGCTGGCCACCGTCGAGGCGGACCTCGACGACCTGCGCTTCTTGCTCGTGTCCGGCGAGGCCTGCCCGCAGGACCTCATCCGTCGCTGGTGGACCCCGCAGCGCCGCTTCCTCAACGTCTACGGCCCCACCGAGGCCACCGTCACCGCGACGATGGCGCAGGTCCACCCGGACCGGCCGGTGACGATCGGGCGGCCGCTGCCGACCTACGCCGCCCTCGTCCTGGACACCACCGACCCGACCCGGGTGCTGCCGTTCGGCGAGACCGGGGAGCTGGCCGTCGCCGGGGTGGGGCTGGCCGACGGCTACCTCAACCGCGACGAGAAGACCGCCGAGGTGTTCGTCCCGGCCCCGGTCGACCTGCCGAACAACCCGTCCGGACTGATCTACCGCACCGGTGACCTCACGCGGATCAACGCCGACGGCGAGATCGAGTACCGGGGCCGCATCGACCTGCAGGTCAAGGTCCGCGGCTACCGCATCGAGCTCTCCGAGATCGAGGCCGTGCTGCAGGACCACCCCTCGGTCGCGATGGCCGTGGTGGACACGTTCGAGCCGACGCCCGGCACGAAGGAGCTCGTCGGCTACTACAGCCTGGTCCGCGGCGCGGAACCGCCGACCGACCTGCGGGCCCGCCTACAGGACCGGCTGCCGTCCTACATGGTGCCCGCCTACCTCGAGCACCTCGAGCTCATCCCGATGACGACCAGCGACAAGGCGGACCGCAAGAACCTGCCCGCGCCGACCGGCAGCCGCGTGGCCGCGACCGGCCCGGTCGTGGGCCCGGCGACCGACGTCGAGCGTGGCCTGGTCGCCGAGCTCGCCACCGTGCTGCGGGTCGAGCCCGCCGAGATCTCCGTCGAGGCCGACTTCTTCGACGAGCTCGGCGCCACCTCGCTGCTGCTGGCCGGGTTCGCCGCCGCCGTGCGCCGTCGCGACGACCTGCCGTCGGTGTCCGCACGCGACGTCTACCGCCACCCCACCGTGCGCCGGCTCGCCGCCGCGCTCGGCGACGTCGTGCCGACCGTGGCCGCCGAGCCGGTCGAGCCGGTGCGCGCCCGCCCGGTGGCGCACGCGCTGACCGGGATCGCGCAGCTGCTGTTCCTGCTCGCGTCCGGTTTCGCCGCCGCCGCGGTGCTGGTCCTCGGCTACCGCTGGATCTCCACCGCGCCCGACGCGGTGTCGCTCACCGGCCGGGCCGCGCTGTGGACCGCGGGGGTACTCGTCGCCGTCGTGCTGCTGCCGGTGCTCGCGAAGTGGACGCTCGTCGGCCGCTTCCGCGAACGGACCGTGCCCCTGTGGGGCGCCGCCCACCTGCGGTTCTGGGTGGTCTCGACGTTGATCCGGACCAACCCGATGGCGCTGGCCGTCGGCACCCCGCTGTACACCGCCTGGCTGCGCCTGCTGGGCGCCCGGATCGGGCGCGGCAGCGCCCTGTTCGGGGCCGTCCCGGTCGCCACCGACCTCGTCCGGGTCGGCGCCCGCACGATCGTGCACCCGGAGGCGTCGCTGCAGGGCTACCGGGCCGTGCCCGGTGCGCTGGAGTTCGGCCCGGTCGGCGTCGGCGACGACTGCGTGGTCGGCGAGGCCGCCGTGCTCGACATCCGGACCTGGATGCAGGACGGGTCGCAGCTGGGCCACGCCTCGGCGCTGCGCCCCGGTGTCACCGTCCCGGCCGGCGAGGTCTGGCACGGCTCGCCCGCCGGTCCGTCCGGCTCGGACTACCGCGGGCCCGACGCCGTCGGCGCGGGACGGCTGCGCCGGGTCGTCTACTCGGCGGTGTTCGCCGGGCTGTCCTGGGCCGTCGCGACGGCGGTGTTCGCGCTGCTCGTCGGCCTGTTCGCCCGCTTCGCCCCGCAGGTGGCCGGGCTGATCGGGCTGACCGGTGCCGACATGGGCGCGCACTGGTGGTTCTTCCTGATCGGCGCGATCGCGGTGGTGGCGCTGGTCGTGGCCGCCCTGCTGGTGGGCGTGCTCGCCGTGCTGACCCTGCCGAGGCTGGCCGCCCTGTTCGTGCCGGTCGACCGCACCTTCCCGCTCTACGGCGTGCGCCACGTCGCCCAGCAGATCGTGACCGGCGTGTCGAACGCGCGGTTCCTGGTGCTGCTGCTCGGCGACAGCTCGTTCATCACCGGTTACCTGAAGGGCCTCGGTTACGACCTGGACGACCTGCGTCAGACGGGGTCGAACTTCGGCACCCAGCTCCGCCAGGAGTCGCCGCGGCACGCCCGCGTCGGCTCCGGGACGATCGTGTCCGACGGCCTGCGGATGATGAACACCGAGCTGTCGCACGACTCGTTCCGGATCCGTCCGGTGCGGCTGGGCCGGGACAACTTCGTCGGCAACGACGTGCACCTGCCGCCGGACGCCCGGATCGGCGACGACGTGCTGCTCGCGACCAAGGTCATGGTCCCGGTGGACGGGCCGGTGCGGACCGGGGTGGGCCTGCTCGGCTCGCCGCCGATGGAGATCCCGCGCACCGGCGCGGGGCCGCACCCGAACCATCCGGCGACCGACGAGGAGCTGGCCCGCCGGCTGCGCTCCAAGAACCGCTACAACGCCTCGACCCTCGTCGTCACGGTGCTGCTGCGGGCCCTCGGCGTCGCGGTCGCGCTGGTCCCGCTCGGGATCTCGGTGGCGCTCTGGCCGGTGTGGGGGCTGTGGGCCCTCGGTCCGGCCGTGTTCCTCGGCCCGCTGCTGCTCATGGTGTGGTCGGCGCTGCTGGAGCGCGCGACGCTCGGCTTCCGCGGCCTGCAGCCGCGCACCGCGTCCATCTACGACCGCTACTTCTGGTTCCACGAGCGGCTCTGGAAGCTCTACGTCCGGCCGGTGCTGGCCGGGACCCCGCTGCTCGTGTGGCGCAACCGCCTGGCCGGTCTGAGCGCCGGGAGGCGCGTCTTCGACGACGGCGCCGCCCTGCCGGAGAAGAGCCTGGTCTCCCTCGGCGACGACGTCGTGCTCAACTCCGGGTCGGTCCTGCAGTGCCACTCGCTGGAGGACGGCCGCTTCGAGTCCGGCCGGATCCGGCTCGGCGACGGCGTGGCCGTCGGCGTGCGGGCGTTCGTGCACTACTCCACCGACATCGGCGACGGTGTGACGCTGGCCGCCGACTCGTTCCTGATGAAGGGCGAGCAGGTGGCCCCGGGTGAGCGCTGGGGCGGGAACCCCGCCGAGCCGGAGGCGGACGACGCCCCGGTGCCCGACCACCGCGCGCCGGCGGAGCCCGCGGTCCCGGTGTCGGCCGTGCCCGTGCTGCCCCAGCCGTTCACCGAGGAGGTGTTCCTGTCGCGGGTGCAGCAGTACCTGGAGCTGCACGACGTCGCCTGGGCCACCAACGCCTCGGTCGCGGTGCTCGACACCCTGGCCCGCAGCCTCGGCGCAGACACCCGTGACGACCTGGCCCGGCACCTGCCCGCCGGGTTGCGGGCCCAGGTCCCGTCGCTGGCCGGGTACGGCCCGGGACACGGGCAGCACGCGGTCGACGACTGACTGTACGGCCGGGAAACCGGTTGTGCACTATTGACGACACCCGCACCGCCCGGGATTGTGATCGGGTCCCGACAACGGAGTGGGAGCGTCGTCATGTCCGAACAGCAGTCCCTGTACGACCGCCTCGGCGGCATCTACGCGATCGCCGGGGCGGTCGACGTCCTCGTCGACCGGCTCTTCGCGAACGCCTCGGTCAACGCGAACGAGGGGGTGCACGCCCACCACGGCGAGCCCGCCAACGCCCCCGGCTACAAGTTCCTGGTCACGGCCTGGTCGGTGCAGGCGGCGGGCGGTCCGCAGTGCTACCCGGGCATGGACATGGTCACCGCGCACGAGACGCTGAAGATCACCGACGAGCAGTTCGACGCCGTCGCGCTGGAGATCTCCTCGACGCTGAACTTCTGCGGGGTGCCCACGCCGGAGCACACCGAGTTCATGGAGATCATCGAGAGCTACCGGTCCGAGGTCGTGGAGCAGCGACCGAAGGTCGCCTGACGCGCCCGTCCCGCCGGCGCCGACGGGCGCCGGCGGGATCCGCTCACCGCGCGGGCGGACAGGTCCGGGTGCCAGTCCGCGGCCACCTCGAGCTCGTGGTGCAGATGCGCGGCGACGTCGGCGCGACGACGCCGCTCCTCCGGCAGGGCCGCCCACGCGGCGTACCCGCCGGCGAGGTCGCGGACGTCGGCGAACCCGGCGCGGCGCAGCAGCGAGGCCGCCACGCCCGAGCGGTAGCCGCCCGCGCAGTACACGACGACCGTCCGGCCCCGGGCGACCTCGTCGAGCCGGCGGGGCAGCTCGGCGAGCGGGATCTGGCGCGCCCCCGGCACCGCCCCCACCGCGAGCTCGCCGCGGTTGCGCACGTCGAGCACCTCCGGTCGGTCGGGTCCCGCGAGCATCTCCGCCAGCGCGGCCGCGTCGACCCGCTCCGAGCGCTGCGTCCGCCCCGGCTCCGCGAGCACGGCGTCCGGGTCGCGCAGGTAGCCGAGGACCCGGTCGGCGCCGATCCGGGCCAGCCGGGTCACCACCTCCTCCTCGCGGTCCTGCGGGGCGACCACCACGACGTCGCGGTCCGGGTCGACCACGGTGCCCGCGGTCTCGGCGAAACGACCGTCGAGCGGCACCGACAGGGAGCCGGGGAGGTGCCCGGCGGCGAACTCGTCCGCGTCGCGGGCGTCGAGCAGGACCGCACCGCGGCCGGCCAGGTCGTCGACCTCGGCGACGGCGAGCGGGCGCGCGGGCCGCGCCGGGTCGAACAATTCGTGTCCGCGACGGTTGGCGATCGCGTCGTGGACGAAGTAGGCGGGCGCGGCCGGCTGACCGGCGGTGACCATCGCGAGGAAGTCCTCGACGTCGGTCGGCCGGCAGGCGGGGTTGTCGCGCCGCTGGTCGCCGATGGTCGACGCGCGCTCGGTGGACAGGTTCTTCCCGCAGGCCGACCCCGCGCCGTGGCCGGGCAGCACCCGCACCGCGTCGGGCAGCTCCATGAGGCGGGCCACCGAGGCGTGCAGCCGCCGGCCGAGCTCGTCGGCGGTCACGCCGATCGAGGCCAGCAGGTCCGGCCGGCCGACGTCGCCGACGAACAGGGTGTCTCCGGTGAGGACGGAGTGGGGGACCGCGTCCCCGGCGTGCTCCCACACCAGGACGCTGATCGACTCGGGTGTGTGGCCCGGTGTCGCCAGCACCTCGAGCACGACGTCGCCGAGCTCGATCCGCTCGCCATCGGCGAGCAGGCGGGCGGGGAACTCCGGACGTGCCTCGTCGCCGAACCCGATCCACGCCCCGGTCCGCTCGGCGAGCTCCAGGTGGCCCGCGAGGAAGTCGGCGTGGAAGTGGGTGTCGATCACCCCGACGATCGTCAGGCCGTGCGCGGCGGCATCGGCGAGGTACTCCCCGACGTCGCGGCGGGGGTCCACGACGACGGCACGTCCGGTCGTCTCGTCGCCGACGAGGTAGGAGGCCTGGGACAGGCATTCCAGGTAGTACTGCGTGAGGATCATGGCGCGTCTCCGATCGTGGTCCGGGTGCTCCACAGATACCCCCAGGGGTATCTGCCGCCCAGGGCCGGAGGTCCCGCTCAGGACCGGCCGAACACCCTCGCGAGCAGGCCGCCGCCGGAGCGCTCGGCCGGCGCGCAGCGGCAGCGCTCGGCCGGCCGCACACCGGCCATGACCTGGTCCACGTGCTGCCCACAGCCCTGCCAGGTGACCTTGCCGCAGTTGCGGCAGGTGGCGCGTCGGCACATCGCGATCGTCTCCTCGTATCGGTCCCGGTCGGCTGGATACCCCCGGGGGTATCCTCGAGTCTACGTCGTCGCGCATGTCCGGGGGTCAGAGTCGTGACGCGATCCGCACCAGCACCAGCGCCGGGCCCGAAGGTGCCCGGCCACGGCGCCAGGCCGCCCGCAGCCGTCGCTGCAGGTCCGCCCCGCGCACCGGCACCGTCCGCAGCGTCCCCGCCGCGACCTCGGCCGCGACGGCGAGGCCACTGATCACCGCGGGACCCGCCCCGCCGGCGACGGCGTTCTTGATCGCCGTCGTCGATCCCAGCTCCAGGACCGGCGGAGCCAGGGCACCCAGCGCACGCTCCAGGAAGTCGCGGGTGCCCGACCCGGGCTCCCGGGCCACCAGCGGGGTCGACCCCACCCGGGACGCGTCCACCGCCCGGCGACCCGCCCACGGATGGTCCGGAGCGACGACGAGCACCAGCCGGTCCCGCGCGACGACCTGGCCGTCGAGGTCGGCGGGCAGCTCGGGCCCCTCGACGAAGCCGAGATCGGCGTCCCCGGAGCGGACGTCGTCGACCACCTCGGCCGTGTTGTGCGAGGTCAGGGTGACGGCGGTACCGGGCAGCTCCGCCCGCAGCGCGACCAGCCAGCGTGGCAGGAGGTACTCGGCGACCGTCACACTGGCCGCCACCCGCAGCCGGGCCGCGCGGTCCGTCCGCAGCGCGGCGACCCCCTCGTCGAGGGCGTGCGCGGCGTCGAGCGCGGCCCGGGCCCGCTCCACCACCAGCGCGCCGTCCGGGGTGAGCCGGGTGCCCCGCGGGGAGCGCTCCAGCAGGGTCAGCCCGAGCGCGGACTCCAGGCTCCTGATCCGGGCGCTGACCGCGGCCTGGGAGACGCCGTGCGCCACGGCAGCCCTGCCCATGCTCCCCAGGGTCGCGACGGAGACCAGCAGGTCGTAGGGCACGAGGTCGGCCACACGCGGAGAGAGAGCCACAACCACAGCTTATGACTAGGCAACCCGGCGACGGGTACCTTCCGGCGCCTGCCGCGCGCACCGTGGAGACCATGACGACCCACCTGGACCGCACCGCAGCCGAGGTCGGGGACCTGCCCCGGCGGCCGCACGCGCTCGCCCGGATCGGGCTGCTGCGCGACCTCGACCGCCCCGGCGACGCCGTCTCGTCGCTGGGGCCCAACTGGTTCGCATCGGTGATGGGCACCGGCATCGTCGGCGGCGCGGTCGCCACGCTGCCGCTGCGCTCGCCGGTCCTGACCACCTGGGGCACCGCGGTGTGGGGACTGGCCTCGGTGCTGCTCGTCGTGCTGGTCGTGGCGACGGCGGCGCACCGCCTGCGCTTCCCCGCCCGGGCCCGTGGGCACGCGGCCGATCCGGTCGCCGTGCAGTTCTACGGCGCCGTCGCGATGGCCCTGATGACCGTCGGCGCCGGTGCCGTCCAGTTCGGGATCCCGGTCCTCGGTGCCACGGCCGCACTCGCCACGAGCTGGACGCTGTGGCTGGCCGGCACCGCGTTCGGCCTGGCCACCGCCGTCGGCGTGCCCTACCTGATGATCACCCGCCACGAGATCGGCCCGGACGCCGCGTTCGGCGGCTGGCTGATGCCGGTCGTGCCGCCGATGGTGTCGGCGGCCGACGGCGCCCTGCTCGTCGCCCACCTCGCCCCGGGGCCGGGCCGGGCGACGCTGCTGCTCGCCTGCTACGCGCTGTTCGGGATGAGCCTGTTCGCGACGCTCGCGCTGCTCCCGCAGATCTGGAACCGGCTGGTCGTGCACGGGACCGGCCCGGCCGCGACCGTCCCCACCCTGTGGATCGTCCTCGGCCCGCTCGGCCAGTCGGTCACCGCGGCCGGCCTCCTGGCGAACGTCGCGCCGGGCACGCTTCCGGAACCGTTCGCGAGCGGCACCGCCGTGTTCGCCGTGCTCTACGGCGTGCCGGCCTGGGGGTTCGCCATGCTGTGGATGGCGCTGGCAGCCGCGGTGACCGTCCGGACGGCACGGCGCGGACTGCCGTTCGCGCTGACCTGGTGGAGCTTCACCTTCCCGCTCGGCACCTGCGTGACCGGGACGAACCTGCTCGCGGCCCGGCTGGGGACACCGGCGCTCGCCGTGGTGGCGGTGGCGCTCTACGGGCTGCTCGTCGCGGCGTGGGCCGTGGTCGCGGCCCGGACCGCGCACGGTGCGCTGGTCCGCGGGCACCTGCTCGCCCCCGCGTCCTGACCACTGCCCCCCTTCCCGCCACCCCGCCGGCTGCTCCCAGGGGAACCATCGGGGCTTCTAGGGCAACGAGAGTTCCCCTGGGAGCACCCGGCGGGGCCGGAGAGCCACAACGGCGCGGTCCCGGGGGCCGTCAGAGGGCGAGCAGGCTCTGCACCCCGACGAACAGCCCGACGACGACGAGCAGCCCGGCGAACGTCCGGTTGAGCGCCGCGCCCGACATCCGGTCGGCGACGAGCTTGCCGCCGAGCGCGCCGAGCACTGCGACCGCGGCGAACGGCCCGATGACCGCCCAGTCCAGGTCGAGGTGCCCGATCCGGGCGCCCAGCGAGCTGATCGAGTTGAAGGTGAGCACGAGCAGCGAGGTGCCGATCGCCGCGGGCATCGACAGGCCCATGAGCATGGTCAGGGCCGGGACGACGAGGAACCCGCCGCCGACCCCGAGGAACCCGGTCAGGAAGCCGACCACCGAGCCGGCCGCGACGATCTTGCCGACACGGCGGGCCACCGACCGTCGCGCGGGGGCCGCGAGGACGGCGGTCGCGCCGGCCGTCCCCGGGCCCCCGGCGGTGCGGGACGCCGGCTCCGCTCCGGCCGCGGCGCTGGTCTCCGCGACCGCCGCGCCGTCGGCCTGCTGCGCCGACGCCCCGCCCTTGACCAGCATCAGCACGGCGATGGCGAGGGTGAGGGCCGCGAAGGACAGCAGCAGGACGGGCTGGGGCACGGCACGGTTGAGCAGCGACCCCGCCCAGGCGGTGGGCACGCCGACGATCCCGAACCCGACACCGGTCCGCCAGTCGATCGTGCGCCCTCGGAGCCGGGCCAGGACGCCGACGGCGGCGATGATGCCGACGATGACGATGCTGCCGGTGGTGGCGGTGCGGGCGTCCTGGCCGAGCGCGTAGACCAGCGCGGGCACGGCGAGCACGCCGCCACCGCCGCCGAGGGTCCCGATGACGAGCCCGACGACCAGGCCCAGCGCTCCGGCCAGGACGCCGGTCACGCGACGGTCCCGGGTTCACCGTCGTCGTCGACGAACGGGAGTCCGGCCTCGGACCAGGCCGTCATGCCGCCGGCCAGGTTCCGGACGTCGACGCCGGCGTCGGCCAGCGCCGCGGCGGCCTTGCCGGACCGGTTCCCGGAGCGGCAGACGGCCACGACCATCCGGTCCCGGTCGAACGCCATCGGGTCCAGCTCGCCGAGTGGGGTGTGCACCGCGCCCTCGATGTGCCCGGCGCTCCACTCGGCCGGCTCACGGACGTCGAGGAGCAGGGCACCGCCGGCCGCGAGCTCACGGGCGTCCACCGGGTCGGTCTGCGGGATCTGGTCGGGCGTGGTCATCGTCGTGGGTCCTTCCGGTCGGGGGAGCCGAGCAGGTCGAGCTGGTAGCCGTCCTTGGTGGAGAAGTCAGCACGCAGGACGAACCGGTCGCCGCGGACGAGGGTCTGGCGCCACTCCACCGGGCGACCCTTGGCGCGGCCGAGTCGCCGGACCGAGAACGCGGCGGTGGACGGGCTGCCGCCCAGCAACCGGTGCTCGGCGGGGGTGGGCAGGATGGGCTGGATGGTCTCCTCACCGCCGGTGAGGACGACCCCGCACAGCTCGGCGTAACGCTCGTAGAGCGCGCCGGTGGTGAAATCCGCCGTCAGCAGCGGGGCGGCGAGGTCGTGCGGGAGCCACACGCGGTCCAGAGCGAGTGGGTCGCCGCCGGCGAAGCGCAGGCGCTCGAGGTGCACCAGGGGGGTGGACTCCTCGAGCCCGAGCCGGGCGGCGATCACGCCGTCGGCGCGGGTGTCCAGCGCCCGCACGACGCTCTGCTGCTCGAGTCCCATCGCGCGGACGGACTCGTGCAGGCTGTAGAGGGCGCCGAGCCGCTGGGCGATCTCCACCGGCTCGGCCTGACGCGACGGGCGTCCGCGCGTCCCGACGACACGGCCCTCGTCGCGCAGTACCTTGACCGCCTGCCGCACGGTGTGCCGGCTGACCCCGTACTCCTCCACGAGCGCCAGCTCGCCGGGGAAACCGTCGGTGAACGCGTCCACGTCGAGGCGGCGCCGCAGGTCGTCGAGCAGCTGCTCCCAGAGGAGGCGGCCGGGCTCGCGCCGGATGACGGCGGGGCCGGGGGCATCGGTCTCTGCGTCGGACACCCCTTGAATGTACGGTCATTTAACCCTGTCGGCAAGTCCCCTGGCGTGCTGCGCACCACGTCGAGGGCGCCGTCGGGACCGTGCACGAGGAGCCGTCGGCCGAGCGCCGGCCGGGACCGCAGCCGAGCCGGAACAGGACACGGCCGGGACCGTGACCGGGCCGCGTCCCCACCGGACGGGGGTCAGAACGGCACGCCGGCCCGGTGCGCGGCCCGCACCGCCAGCGCCATCCGGCCCAGCAGGCCAGGACGGGCACCACCCTCGGGGTGACCGCCGGGACCACCGTCGCCCGGCGCGTCCACGGGCGGCGGCGCCTCCGCCGGAGACGGGCGAGCGGCAGCGGGCTCGCCGTCGAAGGCGGCCGCCACGGGGCGGGACATGTCAGGACGGACGGATGTGCGCACGGTCGCTCCGGGATTCCGGTGGGTCGGGACGGAAGGAGCGGCGCCGGTCCTACCGGGCCGCCCGGACTCCCCGACGACAGTGACGGTCGTCGACCGACAGCTGGTCGGTGGCGATCAGGCACACGACGAAGCCGCGATCGACCGACGGAGCTGTGGGGCACACGGACACCACGACACCATGCGGGCACGCGCCACGCAACAGCCCGGCTCGCCGGGCGTGACCCACCGTCCCTGGACGTACGATGGCATAAATGTACGGTCATTTCATCTCCGGTGGACGAGAACGCCTTCGTCGCCGCCGTGACCGAGGGCCGGTCGGTGGCGCCGATGTACGTCGCGCACGCCTCGCAGCGCAACCGCGAGTCCCGGCCGGTGCTCGACGAGACCTCGCGGGTCCCGGCGCTGTCGCCGCTGCAGGTCGACGAGCTGGCCCGCGGCGGCGCCGCACTCGACACCCGCGGTCCGCATGACTTCCGGTCAACGTGGGCCTCGGCGGCCGGTTCGTCGAGATGGCCGGCCAGGTCACCCCGGCAGGTCCACGCCGACGACCCGTGGGGGTTCGCCAACTCGCCGGAGTGGCCGACGACCTGCCCGCCACCGCGGCACCACGTCCACGAGCTGCCGCGCATCCGGTCCGAGCGGCCGGCGCTCGATCTGCACCACCCGCACCTCGCACCCCGGGCACGGGCCGAGGCAACCCACACCGGCGACCGGGCGGGGTTACCGGAGGACTGACCCCCCTGTTCCGGGCGAATGGGACACGTCACACTGTGCAGCGGAATGTACGTTCATTTGGTGAGGTTGGAGCAGACATACCCCCACGGGTATCAGCGGCCGACGGGGCCGCCGTCTCCGAGAGAGGACCGGAACCCGACATGATCACCGTTCTGACCGTCGAGACGCCCGGCCTGGGCGACCGCAGCTACCTGGCGCACGACGGCGAGGTCGCCCTCGTCGTCGATCCCCAGCGCGACCACGACCGGATCCGCGCCGCCGCCGACGAGGCGGGCGTCCGGATCACCCACGTGTTCGAGTCCCACATCCACAACGACTACGTCACCGGTGGTTTCCGGCTGGCCCGAGCGACCGGAGCGCAGTACCTCCTGAACGCGGACGACCCGGTCTCCTTCGAGCGCGTCGGCGTCCGCGACGGTCAGGTCGTCGAGGTCGGCACGATGCACGTCCGGGTCCTCCACACCCCGGGACACACCCACACCCACCTGTCGTTCGCCGTCTCCGACGGCTCCGTGCCCGGCGCCGAGCCGACGGTCGTGTTCACCGGCGGATCGCTCCTGTACGGCTCCACCGGCCGTCCCGACCTGCTGGGACCCGACCACACCGACACGCTCGCCCACGCCCAGTGGCACTCCGCGCGGCGGCTCGCCGCGGAGCTGCCCGACACGACGGAGATCTTCCCGACCCACGGCTTCGGAAGCTTCTGCTCCGCCACCCAGGCCACCGGCACCGCGAGCACCATCGGCGCGGAGAAGGCGGCCAACCCCGCGCTGACCCGCGAGCAGGACGAGTGGGTCCGCGAGCTGCTGGCCGGGCTCGACGCGTTCCCCGCGTACTACGCCCACATGGGCCCCGCCAACTCCGCGGGGCCGGACGAGATCGACCTCTCCACCCCGGCCGAGGCCGACCCCGCCGAGCTGCGACGTCGCATCGACGCGGGCGAGTGGGTCGTCGACCTGCGCACCGGGACCGCGTTCGCGGCGGGGCACGTCGCGGGGACGGTGAACATCGGTCTCGGCGGGCAGTTCGTGACCTACCTCGGCTGGCTCACTGGTCCACCCTCCGGGTGTCGGTGATCGTGATTGGGTTGCCGATGCGCCCGAGGTGCCGCTGGGTCATCGCCCTGCTCGCTCGACTCGGTTGAGGTCCAGCATGAGATCTGCGGGGCCCAG
>NZ_JAMXSG010000349.1:0-5014 GCF_024124365.1 Pseudonocardia sp. McavD-2-B | reverse complement strand
TGCAGCATTCGATCCCGTCGGGTGTTGTGGCCAGTTGTTTGTTGCAAGTCAGGGTTTTGTTGGAGAGTTTGATCCTGGCTCAGGACGAACGCTGGCGGCGTGCTTAACACATGCAAGTCGAGCGGTAAGGCCCTTTCGGGGGTACACGAGCGGCGAACGGGTGAGTAACACGTGGGTGACCTGCCCTCCACTCTGGGATAAGCCCGGGAAACTGGGTCTAATACCGGATAGGACCACTGATCGCATGGTTGGTGGTGGAAAGTTTTTTCGGTGGGGGATGGGCCCGCGGCCTATCAGCTTGTTGGTGGGGTGATGGCCTACCAAGGCGGTGACGGGTAGCCGGCCTGAGAGGGCGACCGGCCACACTGGGACTGAGACACGGCCCAGACTCCTACGGGAGGCAGCAGTGGGGAATATTGCGCAATGGGCGGAAGCCTGACGCAGCGACGCCGCGTGGGGGATGACGGCCTTCGGGTTGTAAACCTCTTTCGCCAGGGACGAAGAGCAATTGACGGTACCTGGAGAAGAAGCACCGGCCAACTACGTGCCAGCAGCCGCGGTAACACGTAGGGTGCGAGCGTTGTCCGGAATTATTGGGCGTAAAGAGCTCGTAGGCGGTGTGTCGCGTCGGCCGTGAAAACTTGGGGCTTAACTCTGAGCGTGCGGTCGATACGGGCATCACTTGAGTTCGGCAGGGGAGACTGGAATTCCTGGTGTAGCGGTGAAATGCGCAGATATCAGGAGGAACACCGGTGGCGAAGGCGGGTCTCTGGGCCGATACTGACGCTGAGGAGCGAAAGCGTGGGGAGCGAACAGGATTAGATACCCTGGTAGTCCACGCCGTAAACGTTGGGCGCTAGGTGTGGGGACCATTCCACGGTTTCTGTGCCGCAGCTAACGCATTAAGCGCCCCGCCTGGGGAGTACGGCCGCAAGGCTAAAACTCAAAGGAATTGACGGGGGCCCGCACAAGCGGCGGAGCATGTGGATTAATTCGATGCAACGCGAAGAACCTTACCTGGGTTTGACATGCACCAGACATCCCTAGAGATAGGGCTTCCCTTGTGGTTGGTGTGCAGGTGGTGCATGGCTGTCGTCAGCTCGTGTCGTGAGATGTTGGGTTAAGTCCCGCAACGAGCGCAACCCTTGTTCCATGTTGCCAGCACGTAATGGTGGGGACTCATGGGAGACTGCCGGGGTCAACTCGGAGGAAGGTGGGGATGACGTCAAGTCATCATGCCCCTTATGTCCAGGGCTTCACACATGCTACAATGGCTCATACAGAGGGCTGCGAGACCGTGAGGTGGAGCGAATCCCTTAAAGTGAGTCTCAGTTCGGATCGGGGTCTGCAACTCGACCCCGTGAAGTTGGAGTCGCTAGTAATCGCAGATCAGCAACGCTGCGGTGAATACGTTCCCGGGCCTTGTACACACCGCCCGTCACGTCACGAAAGTTGGTAACACCCGAAGCCGGCGGCCCAACCCTTGTGGAGGGAGCTGTCGAAGGTGGGACTGGCGATTGGGACGAAGTCGTAACAAGGTAGCCGTACCGGAAGGTGCGGCTGGATCACCTCCTTTCTAAGGAGTCCCATCATGTGATGGGGCACCACACGCTCTTTATTGGGTGTCTGTGGTTCCTTCATTGAATCGCATTTGCGGCCCCGTTCGTGGGTCGGGTGCGTTGGGTGGAACGCAGCACGTCGGACCGTCTGGCTTGGCACACTGTTGGGTCCTGAGAGGACATCCTGGGTTCTTCGGAACTGTGGGTTGTTTTCTTTGGCCGCTCTGGTCGAGGGCTTCCTAACGCTTCCTTGTGTGGGTGGTGGTGGTTGTTTCTTGGTCGGGTGTGGTTGTGGGTTGAGTGTTGCATAGTGGATGCGAGCATCTTGTTGTGGTCAAGTTGTTAAGAGCACATGGTGGATGCCTGGGCATCAGGAGCCGATGAAGGACGTGGGAGGCCGCGATAGGCCTCGGGGAGCTGTCAACCGAGCTGTGATCCGAGGGTGTCCGAATGGGGAAACCCAGCGCCCGTCATGGGGCGTTACCCGTACCTGAATTCATAGGGTGCGTGGAGGGAACGTGGGGAAGTGAAACATCTCAGTACCCACAGGAAGAGAAAACAATAGTGATTCCGTGAGTAGTGGCGAGCGAAAGCGGAAGAGGCTAAACCGTGTCCGTGTCAAGCCGGCAGGCGTTGCGGGTGCGGGGTTGTGAGACGTGTCGTTCATCTTCTGCCGAGGGTGGGACAGCAAGTGCCTGTGTTAGCGGAACGACTCTGGGATGGTCGGCCGTAGTGGGTGATAGCCCCGTACGCGAAAACACTGGGTTCTGTTGTGGGCGTGTTCTCGAGTAGCAGCGAGCCCGTGAAATTCGCTGTGAATCTGGCGGGACCACCCGTCAAGCCTAAATACTACCTGATGACCGATAGCGGACAAGTACCGTGAGGGAAAGGTGAAAAGTACCCCGGGAGGGGAGTGAAATAGTACCTGAAACCGTGTGCTTACAAGCCGTCAGAGCCTTTCGGGGTGATGGCGTGCCTTTTGAAGAATGAGCCTGCGAGTTATGCTTCGTGGCGAGGTTAACCTGTGTGGGGTAGCCGTAGCGAAAGCGAGTCCGAATAGGGCGTGTGAGTCGCGGGGTGTAGACCCGAAGCGGAGTGATCTACCCATGGCCAGGGTGAAGCGTCGGTAAGACGTCGTGGAGGCCCGAACCCACCAGGGTTGAAAACCTGGGGGATGAGCTGTGGGTAGGGGTGAAAGGCCAATCAAACTTCGTGATAGCTGGTTCTCCCCGAAATGCATTTAGGTGCAGCGTCGTGTGTTTCTCACCGGAGGTAGAGCACTGGATGGCCTAGGGGGCCGACAAGCTTACCGAAGTCAGCCAAACTCCGAATGCCGGTGAGTGAGAGCGCGGCAGTGAGACTGCGGGGGATAAGCTTCGTGGTCGAGAGGGAAACAGCCCAGATCACCGGCTAAGGCCCCTAAGCGTGCGCTAAGTGGGAAAGGATGTGGGATCGCCCGGACAACCAGGAGGTTGGCTTAGAAGCAGCCACCCTTGAAAGAGTGCGTAATAGCTCACTGGTCAAGTGGTCCTGCGCCGACAATGTAGCGGGGCTCAAGCGCACCGCCGAAGCCGTGGCAATGACACTTAGGTGTTGTTGGGTAGGGGAGCGTCCTGCATCTGGTGAAGCCCGGGAGTGATTTACGGGTGGAGGGTGTGGGAGTGAGAATGCAGGCATGAGTAGCGAATGCAGAGTGAGAATCTCTGCCGCCGGATGACCAAGGGTTCCTGGGCCAGGTTGTTCCGCCCAGGGTGAGCCGGGACCTAAGGCGAGGCCGTCAGGCGTAGTCGATGGACAACGGGTTGATATTCCCGTGCTCGTGATAGTGCGTCCATGCCGAGGCTGGTGATGCTAACCATCCGAACCCACCTTCGCTCCTTCGGGAGTGTTGTTTGTGGGGGAGCGTGGGATCCGATCTGGTAGTAGGCAAGTGATGGGGTGACGCAGGAGGGTAGCTCCGCCACGCGGTGGTTGTCGTGGTGTAAGCCTGTAGCCCGAGTCCTAGGTAAATCCGGGGCTCATCGAAGGGTGAGAGGTGATGCGTAGCCGATTGAGGCGAAGAGAGTGATCCCATGCTGTCGAGAAAAGCCTCTAGCGAGTGCTGTTGCGGCCCGTACCCCAAACCGACACAGGTGGTCAGGTAGAGAATACCGAGGCGATCGAGCGAACTGTGGTTAAGGAATTCGGCAAAATACCTCCGTAACTTCGGGAGAAGGAGGGCCGGTTGTCTTGAGGCTCCTTGCGGGCTAGGGACGGCCGGTCGCAGAGACCAGGCCCAAGCGACTGTTTACTAAAAACACAGGTCCGTGCGAAGTCGCAAGACGATGTATACGGACTGACGCCTGCCCGGTGCTGGAACGTTAAGAGGACCTGTTAGCTCTTCGGGGCGAAGCGGAGAATTTAAGCGCCAGTAAACGGCGGTGGTAACTATAACCATCCTAAGGTAGCGAAATTCCTTGTCGGGTAAGTTCCGACCTGCACGAATGGCGTAACGACTTGGGCGCTGTCTCGACCACAGACTCGGCGAAATTGCACTACGAGTAAAGATGCTCGTTACGCGCGGCAGGACGGAAAGACCCCGGGACCTTTACTATAGCTTGGTATTGATGCTTGGTTCGGCTTGTGTAGGATAGGTGGGAGACTGTGAAGCTATCACGCCAGTGGTGGTGGAGTCGTTGTTGAAATACCACTCTGGTCGAATTGGGTGTCTTAACCTCGGGCCATGATCTGGTTCAGGGACAGTGCCTGGTGGGTAGTTTAACTGGGGCGGTTGCCTCCCAAAGAGTAACGGAGGCGCCCAAAGGTTCCCTCAGCCTGGTTGGCAATCAGGTGTTGAGTGTAAGTGCACAAGGGAGCTTGACTGTGAGACTGACGGGTCGAGCAGGGACGAAAGTCGGGACTAGTGATCCGGCACCACCTTGTGGAAGGGGTGTCGCTCAACGGATAAAAGGTACCCCGGGGATAACAGGCTGATCTTGCCCAAGAGTCCATATCGACGGCATGGTTTGGCACCTCGATGTCGGCTCGTCGCATCCTGGGGCTGGAGTAGGTCCCAAGGGTTGGGCTGTTCGCCCATTAAAGCGGTACGCGAGCTGGGTTTAGAACGTCGTGAGACAGTTCGGTCCCTATCCGCCGCGCGCGTTGGAGACTTGAGGAAGGCTGTCCCTAGTACGAGAGGACCGGGACGGACGAACCTCTGGTGTGCCAGTTGTCCCGCCAGGGGCACGGCTGGTTGGCTATGTTCGGGAGGGATAACCGCTGAAGGCATCTAAGCGGGAAGCCTGTTCCAAGATGAGGTCTCCCACCACCTTCGAGTGGGTAAGGCTCCCAGTAGATGACTGGGTTGATAGGCCGGAGATGGAAGCCCTGTGAGGGGTGGAGTTGACCGGTACTAATAGGCCGAGGGCTTGCCACAACGAGTTGTTCGCATCCACTGTGTGACCCTGAGTCCACAA
>NZ_JAMXSG010000348.1:0-5038 GCF_024124365.1 Pseudonocardia sp. McavD-2-B | reverse complement strand
GCGGCGATCCCGTCGAGCACCGCGGCCGCGCGTTCCGCGGCCCGCCCGTCGGACCAGCGCGACCAGCCCGCCCCGCCGCGGGACACCGCCTCGTCGAGCACCCCGGGCCAGTCGGCCGGTGCGGGCCAGCGGTCGCGGACCGTCGCGAGCCCGGCCGCCCGCAGCACCGCGCCGGTGGCGACCTGCTCGCCGTAGGGACGCTCGGCCGGGACGATGACGGCGGCGCGGCGGGCGGCGGCGATCTCGGCGACGACGTTCTGCCCGGCGTGCCCGACGACGACGTCGGCGTCCTGCAGTTCGGCCCACACCTCGCCCGTCCACCCGGCGCAGGCGAGGTTCGGCGGGGCGTCGCGCAGCGCGCCGGTCAGGCCGCCGGCGACCCGCCAGGTCCAGTCCGGGGTGGCGGACGCCGCGGCGGCGAGTGCGGCCGGGTCGGCGCCGCCGTCGCCGCTGCCGGTCAGGACGAGCACCCGGCGACGGCCCGGACCCGGGCGGGCGGTGCGGTCGTCGGAGCGGGACAGGCCGCCCAGGTGCACCGTCCGGCCGGTCAGCTCCGGGCGCCACGGCCGCGGCGGATCGGCGGGCCACGGCGCGAGCAGGACCTCCGCCAGGTCGTAGACGGTGCGGTGCGCCCGGTCGAGCCGTTCCCCGGGCTGCGCGACGACGGCGACCGGCACCCCGTGCAGCCGGGCCAGCAGCGCGATCTCCACCGACACGTCGGCGACGAGCAGCCGGGCCGGGCCCGCGGCGAGCAGCGCCGAGACCGCGGCGGTCCGGGCGCGCAGACCGTCGTGGTGACGGGGTACCCAGTGCAGCGTCCCGCCCGCGGTCACGTCGGCGGTCTCGGCCGTGTCGCCGCCGCCGGTGTCGAGGGGCAGCTCGTGCCAGGCGCCTGGCCAGCCGTACGGGGCGGGCCGGGACCCGACCCCGACGACCGGGGTGCGGCAGTGCGCGGCGATCGCGGCGGCGCGGTGGGCGTGCCCGCTGCCGTGGTGGTGCACGTAGTAGACGATCGTGCCGGACGTGGCGCCCGGGCCGGTGCCGCCGGTCATACCGCGGCCAGGGCCCGGTAGAGCCGCTCGTAACCGTCGATCATCACCTCGGCCGAGCAGGTCGCCTCGGCGTGCCTGCGGGCGTCGGTGCGCGAGAGCAGCGATGCCGCGCGGATCGCCTCGGCCAGCGCCTCGACGTCGCCGGGCTCGGCCAGCACCCCGCTGAGCGGATCGACGATCTCCGGCAGCGCACCCCGGGCGAACCCGGCGATCGGGGTGCCGCACGCCAGCGCCTCGGCGACGACCAGGCCGTAGGGCTCGTCCCAGCACGGCGACACGACGGCGACGGTCGCGTCCCCGACCAGGCGGGCCAGCGCCCGGTGGTCGAGGTGGCCGAGGTAGTCGACGCCGTCACCGAGCAGCGGGGCGACGCAGGAGTCGAAGAACGCCCGGTCCGGGCACGGCCCGGCCAGGCGCAGCCCGGTCCCGGCCAGCCGCGCCGCCCGGATCGCCTCCACCGGGCCCTTCTCCGGGACGACGCGGCCCGACCACACCGGGACCCCACCGCCCGGCCCGTACTCCCAGGCCGCGGTGTCGACCCCGTTGCGGACCACCGTCGCGCGGGCACCGGTCGGCGCCCAGGCGCGGGCGGTGTGCGCGCTGACCGCGGCGAACCGCAGCCGCTGCGGGTCGCCGAGCCGCACCGCGGACTCCATCCACGGCGTCGGCGGCGTGTGCAGCGTGGTCAGGACGGGGGCGTCGAGCGTGTCGGCCAGCGCCAGCGGCAGGTAGTGCAGGGAGTTGTTGTGCACCACGTCGTAGCGGCCGCGTTCGCGCGAGAGCGCCAGCAGCAGCTCCAGGTAGGAGTGGTGCTCGGCGAGGAACCACTCCGGCGGCATGCCGACGTCGCTGCGGGCGGCACGCGAGATGGGAGGCAGCACCGCCATCTCCCGCACCCGCAGTCCGGGGTCGGAACCGGGCGCGCCGAAGACGGTCACATCGTGACCGCGGCGTCGCAGCCGGGACGCGAGCCCGGCGGTGTGCGCCTCGAGCCCTCCCGGGAACGGTTCACGGATCGGGTAGCGGGCGGAGGCGATGAGCGCGATCCGGGCGGTCACCGGTGGAAGGCGGGCGGGGTCATGGGTCGACACGCTCCGAGGCTCGTGGGGCGGAACCGTGCGAGCTGGCGGCTGAACCCGGACGTTCCCCGATCATGCGGTGCCCCGGGCCCCCCCACAACTCGACCTTGGGCCCCCGGCCCGGCTACAACCCCAGCAGCTCCAGCGTGTCGGCGTGCCGGGCCAGCCCGGCGTCCACCCATCCGGGGTGCGTGGCGTACCAGGCCCGTTGCGCGGCGGCGACCTCGTCCTCGCCGATCGCCCGGTCGGAGACGCACCAGTGCGGGCGCGGCGGCGTGTCCAGCCCGAGGGCGTCGACGACGTCGGCGCGCAGCGGGGACCGGATCCCGCCGAGCAGGGTGCGTCCGGGGTCACACACGACGCCCGGCATCCCGGCGGCGTCGAGGATCCGCCCGGCGAGCAGCATCAGCACCCCGTTGCCGGGGTGGTTGAGGGTGTGTGCGGCCGCCGCGCCGAACCCGGCGATCGCGTCGGACACCCCGGCGTCGGTGTCGCGGGCCTCCCGCCGGGCGAGCTCGGCGATCCCGCGGCGGCCCACCTCGCGCAACGCCTCCGGCGTCGGCGGCGGCCCCGGCTCGCGTCCCGCGGCGGCCGCGAGGGCCCGCAGGTCGTGGTAGGGCACCCCCGGCGGGACGGCGGCCGGGTCGGACGCGTGGCGCACGATCGCCGACCACGGGTGCAGCGCGGGATGGCGGATCACCGGCCAGCGGACGACGACCGCCCCCGGCGCCAGCCCGGCGGCGACCTGGGCGGTGCCCAGGGGCAGGTCGCGGTAGTCGTCGCGGACCGGCTGGGACGCCAGCAGCCGGGTCCGGGACAGCAGCCGGCGCAGGTGGGGCAGGTCGTCGGCGGTGAGCTCGTGCACCGGCGGGATGCGTACGGGGGTGACCGGCAGGCCGTCGACGCCGGCGAGCAGCACCCGGACCGACTCGGCCTGGCAGTTGCCCCACACCAGGGCGAGCGGTCCCGGCGGTGGGGCCTCGAGGCCGTAGAGGACGCCGTAGTGGCGGCGGCGCGGATCGGTCACCCGGTCATCGTGGCCCGTGGGGTTGATCCGCGCCCGGACGGGCATCCCGGGGGACCCGAGGAGAGGAGCCGTCGCGTGCGCGTGGCGTCCGTGCCCACCGCCCATCCCTACGTGGCATCGCTGCACCACCCCGAGGTGGTCCGGCTCCCGGACCCGCCGGTCCCGGGCGCGCGTCCGGGGGTGTGGTGGCCCTCGCCGTGGCTCGACGACGACCACCTGCGGGCGCACGCCGCGGACGTCGACCTGCTGCACGTCCACTTCGGCTTCGACGACCGCACCCCCGACCAGCTGCGCGCACTCGTCGCGGCACTGGGGGAGACGGGTGTCCCGCTGGTGCTGACCGTGCACGACCTGCGCAACCCGCACCACGCCGACCCCGCGCCGCACGCCGCGGCCCTCGACGTGCTGGTACCGGCTGCCGCCGGGCTCGTCACGCTGACCCCGGGGGCCGCCGCGCGGATCCGGGAACGCTGGGGACGCGAGGCGCTGGTGCTGGGGCACCCGGCCGTCGTCGGGCCGGAGTGGCTGCGCCGTCCCCGGCCCCGCCGCGCCGACGGGTTCGTCGTCGGCCTGCACGCCAAGAGCCACCGCACCAACGCCGACCCGGTCGGGGTGGCCCGTGCGCTCGCCGCGACCGCCCCGCCCGACGTCCGGCTGCGGGTCGACGCGCACGACGACGCGCGTGGCCGCGCCGTGGCGAACGCCCTGCGCGACGAGCCCCGCCTCGAGCTGCGGGTGCACCCCCCGTTCGACGACGACGCCCTCCACACCTACCTCCAGGAGCTCGACGTGTCGGTGCTCCCGTACCGGTGGGGGACCCATTCCGGCTGGCTGGAGGCCTGTCACGATCTCGGCACGACCGCGCTGGTGCCCGACGTCGGACACTTCCGGGAGCAGGCGCCCTGCCTGACCTACACCCTCACCGACGACGGCCCCGACCGCGCCTCGCTCGGCGCCGCCGTCGCACTGGCGCACCGGACCCGTCCGACCTGGCGGGTCGACCCCGGCGACCGGGAACGGCGCCGCGCCGAGGTCGCCGACGCCCACGCCCGCGAGTACCGCCGCGTCCTGGCCGGGGTGGCGCGGTGACCGTCACCGTGCGGGTCGTCGCGCCCGGGGCGTCCGGGCACGGCGTGGTCCGGCACGCCGCCGCCGTCGCCGCCGCGGTGGTCGCCGACGGCGTGGTCCCGGTCGGTTCCGGCCAGGCCGACCTCACCCACGCCCAGTTCACCGACGCACTGTGGGGCGCCGGGGTCGCCGCGGCCGCCGACGCCTTCGTCGAGCAGGCGGAGGTCCTGCCACGACCGCTCGTCGTGACCCTGCACGACCTGCCCGGTGCCGACCCCGATCCGGCCCGCGACGTCCGCCGGTCCGCCGGCTACCGGCGGGTGGTCGCCGTCGCCGACGCGGTCGTCGTGTCCGCGGGGCACGAGGCCGACAAGGCCCGGGCGCTCGGCGCGGCCGACCCGGTGACCCTGCCGCTGCCGCTGCCGGTCGTCGTGCCCGCCGAGCAGGCGCCGGGCTGGGCGCGGCGCCCCACGCTCGGCGTGCTCGGGTTCGTCTATCCCGGCAAGGGGCACGAGGCCGTGATCGACGCGGCGGCGGCGCACCCGGACCGGCCCGCGGTCGTCGCCGCGGGGGCGGTGTCCGACGGGCACGACGAACTCGCCCGGTCCCTCGCCGGGCACGCCCGGTCCCGCGGGGTGGACTGGATCCTCACCGGACACCTGGAGCCGGCGGCGCTCGCCGCGGCCGCGGCGGCGGTCACCGTCCCGGTCGCGCCGAGCCGCACCGTCAGTGCCAGCGGCTCGCTGCTGGCGTGGCTGGCCCACGGCCGCTACCCGCTGGCCGCAGCCGGTGCCTACGCCCACGAGGTCGAC
>NZ_JAMXSG010000347.1:0-5042 GCF_024124365.1 Pseudonocardia sp. McavD-2-B | reverse complement strand
GGCCGTCGACGCCGGGCACGTGGACGGCGCGACGCTGCTGCTGGAACCGGGCCGCGCGCTGGTCGCCCCGGCCGGGGTGCTGCGCGCCCGGGTGCTGCGCGTGTCCCGCCGCCCGGGCGTGGACCACCGCCGCTGGGTGTACCTCGACGTCGGCCGCTACCAGGGACTCGCCGAGACCGAGGGCGAGGCGATCGCCTACCCGCTGCACGTGCCCGGGCGCAGCGGCCCGTGCGGACCGGTCGTCGTCGCGGGTCCCACCTGTGACGGCGACGACGTCCTCTACCGCCGCACCCCGGTCGCGCTGCCGCTGGATCTGGCCGCGGGCGACGTCGTCGACCTGCTCGGGGCCGGCGCCTACACCTCGAGCTACGCCTCGGTCGGGTTCAACGGGTTCGGCCCGCTCGAGGTGCTCGTCGCGGGGGAGGGGGCGTCACTCCCACATCCCGGTTAACGTGTCCGGACGTGTCATCCTCCACCTCGCCGATCATGTCCGTGCCCGCCGCCGCGGCCGGAGAACTGCATCCGACCGTCGGGCTCGGGACGGGCGCACCCGCGCTGCCCAGCACGTCGTCACCGGTCGGCAGACACGTCCTGGCCGAGCTCGGCGGCATCGCCCCCGAGATCCTCGACGACTGCGAACGCCTGCGCAGCGACCTGACCGCCGCGCTGACCGAGGCCGG
Source organism: Pseudonocardia sp. McavD-2-B (assembly GCF_024124365.1). Classification (NCBI taxonomy): domain Bacteria; kingdom Bacillati; phylum Actinomycetota; class Actinomycetes; order Pseudonocardiales; family Pseudonocardiaceae; genus Pseudonocardia; species Pseudonocardia sp. McavD-2-B. Next base: position 4,362 of record NZ_JAMXSG010000347.1, on the reverse strand, counting down.
GGCCCAGGTCCGCCAGGTGGTCGTCGAACGGTTCGAGCCGCAGGGGGCGACCGTCGTCGCGGTCCTGGCCGAGTCGCACGCCTCGATCCACACCTGGCCCGAGCACGGCGGCATGCACGTCGACGTGTTCACCTGCGGCGAGAGCGCCGACCCGGTCGACGCCGTGCGCCGCCTCGCCGAACGTGTCGGCGCGACCGACACCGCGCTGCAGGTCGTGGACCGCGGCGGCGCCCCGCGCACCGTCACCGAGCCCCTCTCGCCCGGCCTGACCCGGCGCTGGGACCTCGGCCGGGTCCACCACGTCGCGCACACCGGGTTCCAGCACGTCGTGGTCGCCGACACCGCGCACGGCGTCACCCTCTTCTGCGACGACGAGCGCCAGTCCACCGAGCACACCCAGCTCACCTACCACGAGGCGCTGGTGTGGCCCGGCGCCCTGCTGGCCCGCGAACTGGACCGGGTGCTGATCGTCGGCTCCTCCGAGGGTGTCGCGTCGGAGATGGCGGTCGCTGCCGGTGCGAGCCGGGTCGACCACGTCGACATCGACACCGAGGCCGTCCGGATCTGCGCCGAGCACCTGCCCTACGGCTACACCCCCGAGTCCCTCGCCGCGGCCGAGCGCGGCGACGGCCCGGTGCACCTGACCTACGGCGACGGTCGGCAGTTCGTCCTGGAATCCGACGAGCACTGGGACCTGGTGGTCGTCGACCTGCCCGACGAGCGCCCCGACGAGCCCGACGCCCAGATCAACCGGCTCTACGAGGAGGACTTCGTCCGCGCCTGCGCGCAGCGGCTCACCCCCGGCGGGGTCCTGGTGTTCCAGGCGGGCAGCCCGGCGGTGTGGCGGGACGCGACGCTGCGCTCGGCCTGGCAGCGCTTCGCCACCGTGTTCGGCGAGACCGGCGGGCGCGGGGTCTACATCGGCTGCGAGGAGCACGAGTGGGCCTTCCTCGCCGGTGTCCGCGAGCCCATGGACGACCCCGGCGCCGTCGCTGCCGGGCGGCTCGCGTCGATGCCGTCGCAGCCGGAGCTCTGGGACGCGACCGCGCTGCGGCACCGCCTGGTGGCACCGCTGTCGCTGCGCAGGCTCACCGACTGAGCGAGCCCCGCCCACGGTGCGTGACGGGCCGGGTCGTACCCGGCCCGTCACGTGCGCCGAACGGGGCGTAACCGGTCGGCGACGATGATCGTTGGTCGGTCAGGACCGGCGTGCCCACGCCGGCGACGTCCGACCGGAGGTCCGAGAGCCCGTGCGCCGTCCCCGTCCGTCCCGGTGGCTCGCCGTGGCGACCATGACCCTGCTGAGCTCGGCGGGGATGAGCGCCCTCGCGCCCGCGCAGGCGGAGGCGCCGACCACGTTCGCCGAGACCACGCTGTCCGCGCGCAACCTCGACACCGCCCCGGTCGGGCGCTTCGTCGCCCTGGGCGACTCCTACGCCGCAGGCCCGCTGGTCCCGGTGCAGCAGGGCACGCCGTCCGGGTGCCTGCGCTCCAACCAGAACTACCCGTCGGTGCTCGCGCGCTCGGCCGGCATCGGCCGCTTCACCGACGTGTCCTGCAGCGGCGCGACGACCGAGGACATGACCGCCCCGCAGCAGGTCCAGGCCGGCCCGAACCCGCCGCAGCTCGACGCCCTCGACGGCTCCGAGTCGCTGGTCACCCTGACCATCGGCGGCAACGACATCGGCTTCTCCGGGATCATCGGCGAGTGCGTCCGCCGCTCCTCGGCGAACCTGTTCGGCGCGGCCTGCAAGGACTTCTACACCGCGGGCGGCACCGACCAGCTCGCCGAGCGGATCGACGACACCGAGTCCAAGGTCTCCGACGTGCTCGCGACGATCCGCGACCGGTCGCCCGCCGCACGGGTCGCCGTCGTCGGGTACCCGTCGATCCTCCCGGACACCGGTCCCGGCTGCTACCCGGTCATCCCGTTCAGCCCGGGCGACACCGCCTACCTGCGCGAGACCGAGAAGAAGCTCAACGCGATGCTGGCCGACGCCGCCCGCGACGCCGGTGTCGACTACGTCGACACCTACACCCCGACCATCGGTCACGACGCCTGCACGCTGCCCGGCGTGAAGTGGGTCGAGGGCCTGGTCCCGACCTCGCCCGCCGCGCCGGTGCACCCCAACGCCCAGGGGATGCGCGCGATGGCCGCGGCCGCCGGTGACGTGCTCGGCATCCGGGTCGCCCGGCCCACCTCGCAGCCGGTCCCGGGGGCGACCAACCCGGTGCCGACCGAGTCGCTGCCGCCGCAGGCCCGCACCGCGAACTGAGGTAGGCACCTCCGGCACGCGGTGCGTGTCAGACTCGCACCGTGACGGGGACGGTCGAGCGGGGACGACGTCTGCCGGTGCCGGCCCGGTGGGGCGAGCTGCGGACGTGGGCGGCCGCGGTCGACCCGGGCCACACCCGGCTGCACCTGGCCGCGGTCGCGACCGCGGCGATGCTGCTGGCCGCGGTCGCCGCGAGCGTGCTGCGTGCTCTGACCGGGCAGCCGATCACGATCGTGCTGTTCTCCGTGGTGCTGGCGATGATCAGCAACCTGGCGGTGAACGAGAACGACCTGCGGCGACGGCGGGTCACCACCGCCCTGATGGTCGTGCCCGCCGCGGCGTCGGCGACGGTGTCCGCGCTGCTGTCGACGAACCGGGTCGCGGCCGACGTCGTGTTCGTCCTGGTCATGATGGTCGCCGTCGCGGTCAGGCGGTACGGGCCGCGCGGGGTCGCGCTCGGCATGGCGGCGTTCATGCCGTTCTTCTTCGTGCAGTTCCTGCACGCCGGCCCCGGCGAGCTGCCGTTCCTGCTGGCCGGGGTGGTGATCGGCATCGGCAGCACCTTCCTGCTGCGCTGCCTGGTGTTCACCCGCCGCTCCGAGGCCGTGCTGGATGCGCTGTTCCGGGCGTTCGAGGCGCGGCTGCACGCGCTGCTGCTCACCGCCGTCGAGGCGGTCGAGAACGCCGACGGCGAGCCCGACCTCGACCCGCTGGTGCGCGCCCAGGCCCGGCTCAACGAGACCGCGCTGCTGGTGACCGACCGGCTCGACGACACCGACAGCGGCACCGACACCGGCCCCGACGCCGTGGCCGGGCCCGTCGCGGGCCTGCGGCAGTGGATCGTCGACTCCGAGCTCGCCGCCGAACGGGTCGCCATGTCGGTCCGCCGGTCGGTCGAGCACCACGACCCGATCCCCGACGGCGACCGCGCCGAGCTGGCCGAGGGGTTGCGGGCCCTCGCCGCGGCCACCGCCGTCGGGACGCCCGGCGCGATCGCCGCCCGCCTCTACGACGGCGCACGGTCCGCCGTCGCCGACATCGTGGACCGGCCGGCCGGGGTCGGGCCCGCCGCGCGCGAGCAGCGCATCGGGTTCGCCGTCGTCCGGCTCGCCGACGCGATGCAGACCACCGTCGAGCAGGCCCGCCTGCGGATCGCCGAACACCACGACACCGACCGGGAGACCGCGGGCGGCGACCCGGCACCCGGGCCCGTCCCCGAACAGGTGCCGCCGCCGGCGGGCCGGGACCGGTTCGGCGGGCTCGCGCTGCACACCCGGCAGGCCGTGCAGGTCGGCGTCGCCACCAGCCTCGCGATCGTCGTCGGCGAGCTGATCTCCCCGGCCCGCTGGTACTGGGCGGTGATCGCCGCGTTCGTGGTGTTCGCCGGCACCGCCAGCCGCGGCGACGTCCTGAGCCGCGGCTGGGCCCGCGCGGTCGGCACCGCGGGTGGGGTCGTGGCGGGGATGCTGCTGGCACTGCTGGTGGGCGGCAACGTCGTCGCCAGCCTGGCGCTGCTGTTCGTCTGCGTGTTCCTCGCCCTGTACCTGGTGCGGATCTCGCAGGCGATGATGGCGTTCTGGATCACCGCGGTGCTGGCCCTGCTCTACGGAGTGATCGGCCAGTTCAGCGTGCAGACCCTGGTGCTGCGGGTCGAGGAGACGGTCGTCGGCGGCGCGCTGGGCATGCTCGCCGCCTACCTGGTCCTGCCCACCCGGTCGCGCACGGCCTTCGCCGAGGCCCTCGACGACGCCCTCACCGCCGTCGACGTCTCCCTGCGCACCTCGGTCGACGCGGCGCTGGGCCGCCCCGGCGCCGGTGACCCGCTGGAGAAGGCCCGCGCCGTGGACACCGCGGTGGCCACCGTGCGGACCCGCGCGGTGCCGCTGCAGCACCCCGTCGCCCGCAGGCCGCTGCGCCGCGGGGTGCACCACACCGTGCGGGTCGTCGGCGCCGTCGACCACTACACCCGCCAGCTCGCCGCCCAGGCCACGACCGCGTCGGTGCCCGGCTGGGCCGCGACCCTGGGCCCCGCGGCCGAGCGGGGCCGCGCCGACCTCGACCGCCTGCGTCGCATCCTCGACGACGC
>NZ_JAMXSG010000346.1:0-5051 GCF_024124365.1 Pseudonocardia sp. McavD-2-B | reverse complement strand
TCCGGGCCGTGTCCCCGCGTGTCAGGCCGAGGCCGGGCCCCAGCGCAGCGTCAGCCGGGTACCCGCGCCGTCCACCACCACGTCCGCCGGCCCGGCCCGGTCCACAACGGACCCGCGCTCCGCACCGCCACCGGGACCGGCGAGCGACGGGACGACCGCCTCGATCCGCAGGTCCGCCGCGTGCGGCCGGCCCGCGTCGACCCACCCCGCGACCAGCCCGGCCAGCCGTTCGGCGGCGCGGTCACCGTCCGGCCCGCAGGCCCGCACCGTCGCCTCCGGGTTCGCCAGCAGCACCGCGCACCCGTCGCCCGCGACCAGGCCCAGCGTCGCGCGGACACCACCGAGGTCGAACAGCGCCGGTGCCGCCCCACCCTCGGCCGGGCCGAACAGCCGCACCACCCCCGGGTCCGCGACCGCGCACCACAGCCCGAGCCCGTCCCACAGATCCGCCACCGTGCCCGCCGCTGCCACCGGCCGGTCGGAGCCCGCACCCGTGGTCGCGCGGGCCAGCGCCCGCGGGTCCGGGACGTCGGCGTCATCGGAGCCGCAGGCGGGCTGCACCCGCCACCGGCCGTCCGGCAGCGCGACCTCGGCGCCCGGGTCGGCACCCTCCCCGCGCAGCCGGACGAACGCGCAGCTGCGCACCGACCGCGAGTGCAGCCGTCCCGGAGCGGTGTGGGCGAACGCCACCGACAGCTGGCTGCCGCGCACCGTGAGCGGCAGCAGCAGCCGGCCGCCGGGAGCGAGCTGGGCGGCCCACTCCGGCCGGACGCCGGTGGAGCCGACGGTCAGCTCGATCCGGTCGTAGGGCGCCGCGGGCGGGTACCCGAGCGCCCCGTCCCCGACGACGACGTCGACGTCGTCGAACCCGGCGGCGTCCAGGTTCGCCCGGGCCCCGGCGACCAGGTCGTCGTCGATGTCGAGGGTGGTCACGGCCCCGTCCGGACCGACCAGCTCCGCCAGCAGCGCCGCGTTCCAGCCTGCCCCCGCACCGATCTCCAGCACCCGGTGCCCCGGCCCGGCCTCCAGCTGTTCCAGCATGATCGCGACCATCGACGGCTGGGAGACCGAGCTGACCGTCACGCCGTCGTCGACCTTGATCGGGACGGCGACGTCGGCGTAGGCCCCGCCGGGGTCGAGGGCCGGCAGGAACAGGTGGCGCGGCACCGTCTCCAGTGCCGCGCGGACCGCGGGGGTGCGCACCCGGCCGTCGCGGACCAGGGACGCGACCAGCGCGGAACGGGCGCGGTCGGCCGACATGCGGGCATTGTGCCCTGCCGCCGTCTAGAGCAGAACGAGGTCGTCCGCGTGGACGAGCTCGCGCCGCTGCTCGGGCGGCAGCTCGCGGGTCCGGCGGCCGATCATGTGCGGCAGCTCGGTCGCGTCGTAGGAGACGACACCCCGTGCGATGGCCCGTCCACCGGGGGCGAGCAGCTCGACGACGTCGCCGGCGTCGAAGTCACCGGACACGCCGTGCACCCCGGCGGCGAGCAGCGAGCGGCGACGGCGGCGGACGGCCTCGACCGCGCCGTCGTCGAGGTCGAGGGCCCCACGGACGTCGGCGGCGTGCCGCAGCCAGAACCGGCGGGCACCCATCCGGGTCCCGGCGGCGCGGAACACGGTGCCGACCTCCGGGCCGTCCTCGGTGGTGGCCAGGGCATCGGCGATCCGGTCGGCGGAGGTCAGCAGCACCGGGATCCCGGCCGCCGACGCCATCGCGGCCGCCTCGACCTTGGTGGCCATGCCGCCGGTGCCCAGTCCCGACCCGGGGCGGGTGACGCTGACCCCCGCGAGCTCGGCCGGGTCGTCGACCTCGGTGATCAGCGACGTCCCGGGGTCGCGCGGGTGGCCGTCGTAGAGGCCGTCGACGTCGGAGAGCAGCACGAGCGCGTCGGCGCCGACGATGTGCGCGACGAGCGCGGCGAGCCGGTCGTTGTCGCCCACCCGGATCTCGGCGGTGGCGACGGTGTCGTTCTCGTTGACCACCGGAAGCGACCCGAGCTGCAGCAGCCGCTCCAGGGTGCGCTGGGCGTTGCGGTAGTTCGAGCGGCGGATCATGTCGTCGGCGGTGAGCAGCACCTGCCCGATGCCCTGCCCGTGCCGGGCGAACGACGCCGAGTAGGCGTGGGCGAGCAGCAGCTGCCCGACCGACGCGGCGGCCTGCTGGGTCGCCAGGTCACGCGGCCGGCGTCGCAGCTGCAGCGGCGCGAGGCCGGCCGCGATCGCCCCCGAGGAGACGAGCACGACCTGCGCACCGGCGGCGCGACGCCCCACCAGGGCGTCGACCAGGGCGTCGAGCCGGGCCGGGTCGAGACCACCGGTCAGGCTCGTCAGCGACGACGACCCGACCTTCACCACGATCCGCTTCGCCGCACCCAGTGCGGCGCGCGTGCTCACGCGGGTCTCACTCCTCGATCTCGTGGTCCGACGAGTAGCGGGCGCCCGCGGCGAGCTCGGCGTCGGACAGGTGGTTCCGGCGCGCGCCCCGGGCGCGCTTGCGCTCGGCGGCGCCGACCCGGTCGTTGCCCTCCAGCCGGATGTCGGTGCCGCGCCCGGTGAGCAGGGCGGCGACGCCGGCCGGGGTGGACGGCTCCCAGTCGAAGGTGACCTGGCCGACGGTGACCGGGCAGCCGGGGACGGCTCCGGCCTTGGCGAGCGCCTCCTCCACGCCGAGCCGGGCGAGCCGGTCGGCGAGGTAGCCGACGGCCTCGTCGTTCTCGAACGCGGTCTGGCGGATCCACCGCTCGGGGCGCTCCCCGCGCACGATGAACCCGCCGTCGAGCTCCGGGTCGGGCGTGATGGTGAAGCCGGTGTCGTCGACGGCGCGCGGGCGCAGCACGATCCGGCTCGGCTCGGCCTCCGGGCGCGCGGCACGGGCCGCGGCGACCCGCTCGGCCATCGCGAAGCTCAGCTCCCGCAGCCCGGCCCGGGACGCGGTGGAGATCGCGTACACCGGCCAGCCGAAGCGCTCGGTCAGGTCCTCGCGGACCATGTCGACCAGGTCCGCGGCGTCCGGGACGTCGATCTTGTTGAGCGCGACCAGGCGCGGGCGCTGGTCGATCCGCTCCCCCAGCGCGCTGGTGCCGAGAGCCTCGGCGTAGTGCGCCAGCTCGGTCTCCAGTGCCTCGATGTCGGACACCGGGTCGCGCTCGGTCTCGAAGGTCGCGCAGTCCACGACGTGCACCAGCACCGAGCAGCGCTCGATGTGGCGCAGGAACTCCAGGCCGAGGCCGCGGCCCTCGGCGGCACCCGGGATGAGGCCGGGGACGTCGGCGACGGTGAAGGTGTCGTCCCCCGCGCTGACCACGCCGAGCTGGGGCACGAGGGTGGTGAACGGGTAGTCGGCGATCTTCGGGCGGGCCGCGGACAGGGCCGCCACCAGCGAGGACTTGCCGGCGCTGGGGAACCCGACGAGGCCGACGTCGGCGAGGCTGCGCAGCTCCAGGGTCAGCTCGACCTCGTCGCCGGGCTCACCGAGCAGCGCGAAGCCGGGGGCCTTGCGGGCGGCGGAGGACAGCGCGGCGTTGCCGAGCCCGCCCCGTCCGCCCTCGGCGGCGACGAACCGGGTGCCGACACCGACCAGGTCGGCGACGACCTCGCCGCCGGCGTCGAGAACGACGGTGCCGTCGGGGACCCGCAGCTCCAGGTCCGGGGCGTTCGCGCCCTGCTTGAACGCACCCTGCCCCTGGGTGCCGTTCTTCGCCTCCGCACGGGGGCGGTGGTGGTAGTCGAGCAGCGTGTGCACACCCGCGTCGACGACGAGCACGACCGAGCCGCCCCGGCCGCCGTTGCCGCCGTCGGGGCCGCCGAGCGGCTTGAACTTCTCGCGGTGTACCGAGGCGCAGCCGTTGCCCCCGGCACCCGCGGTCGCGTGCAGCACGACGCGGTCCACGAACCGGGACATGACGGTGCTCCTGTCGTTGTCGTAACCGCGGCGGGGCCGCGGTGGGTGGTGACACGACGAACGGCGGGCCCCCCGTTACCGGGGTGACCCGCCGTCGGCGTCGCTGTGCTGGCGGGTCGCTCAGACCTCGGCCGGCACGATGTTCACGGTCTTGCGGCCGCGCTTGGAACCGAACTCGACGGTCCCGGCGGCGAGGGCGAACAGCGTGTCGTCCTTGCCGCGCCCGACGTTGACACCCGGGTGGGTGGCGGTGCCGCGCTGACGGATGAGGATCTCGCCGGCCTTGACCGACTGGCCGCCGAAACGCTTCACACCCAGGTACTGGGCGTTGGAGTCGCGACCGTTACGGGAGCTGGACGCACCCTTCTTGTGTGCCATGACGCGGGCTCCTTACTTGCCGATCGCGGTGACCTGGACCTTCGTCAGGGGCTGACGGTGCCCCTGACGCTTGTGGTACCCGGTCTTGTTCTTGAACTTGTGGATCCGGATCTTCGGACCCTTGGTGTGCTCGACGACGGTGGCCGTCACCGCGGAGGTGAGGCCGCTGGCGTCGGTGGTCACCTGGTCGCCGTCGACGAGCAGAACGGCGGGCAGAATGATCTCGGCGCCGGGCTCACCGTCGAGCTTCTCGACGGTGACCACGTCGTCGACGGCCACCTTGTACTGCTTGCCGCCGGTCTTGACGATCGCGTACATCGCTGACGCACGACTCCTGAACATCGGGGGCGCATCTGGTGCGCTCGGGCTTTCACAGCTCGCGCCGGTCCCCGGCGCGCACACCACGGCCCCCGTGCCGAACACTGTCGTGTGCAGAGGCGTGGCTTCTGTCGGTCAAGGTTACGCGACCCCGTCGGAGTGCTCTCCGCCGGGGTCGCCGTCACCCTCCGTCCTGGGGCGGACCCGCCGGACGGGAGGCCGCCCGGCGTGGACGGCGGGTACGGGTGACGGCCGCGGCGGGCTCCGGCTGCGCGGCGACGGCCGGAGCGGCCGCCGTTCCCGCGTCGGCCGGTGCCGTCGTGGCCGCCGGCGGAGCGGACTCCTCCGGCGTCGAGGCGGTCGTGATGCCCACCGCCTCACCACCGCGGACCGGGGCGCCGCCGGAGCGGCTGACCCGGCGGCGGCGCGGTGCGGGTGCGTCGGGCTCCGG
>NZ_JAMXSG010000345.1:0-5121 GCF_024124365.1 Pseudonocardia sp. McavD-2-B | reverse complement strand
CGGCCGGCCCCGGGACCTGCCCGACCGCCGCCCGCACGAGCTGCTCGCCGACCGCGCCGCCGCGGCCCCCGACGAGGTCGTCGCCGAGCACGCCGGGGTCACCCTCACCCGCGCCGAGCTGGAGGACCGGGCCGCCCGCGTCGCCTCGAGCCTGCTCGACGCCGGGCTGGCGCCCGAGGACGTCGTCGCCGTGGTGTGCGACCGCGACCTCGACTGGATGGTCGCGGTGCTCGCCGTCCTGCGTGCCGGCGGCGCCTACCTGCCGGTCGAGCCGCACTTCCCGGCCGAGCGGATCGCCCGCACGCTCACCCGCGCCGGGTGCCGGATCGCGCTGACCACCGACGCCACCCGCGCCCACCTCGACGAGGCCGGCGTCGCGACGACGGTGCTGACCGTGCCGGACGCGGTCGCCGCCGCCGACGGCCCCGCGCCCACCGCCGACGTCCCGGCCGACGGACTCGCCTACCTGTACTTCACCTCCGGCTCCACCGGCGAGCCCAAGGGCGCGATGTGCGAGCACGCCGGGATGCTGAACCACCTGCTCGCCAAGATCGAGGACCTGGAGCTGGAGCCGGGCTGCGTGGTCGCCCAGACCGCGCCGCAGTGCTTCGACATCTCGCTGTGGCAGCTCGTCGCGGGTCCGCTCGCCGGTGGGCGGACCCTGCTCGTCGAGCAGGACGTGATCCTCGACGTCCGCCGCTTCGTCGACACCCTGGTGCGGTCCCGGGTCACCGTCGCCCAGCTCGTACCCAGCTACCTCGAGGTCGTGCTGACCTACCTGGAGGAGCACCCCACGGCGCTGCCCGACCTGCGGATGGTCTCGGCCACCGGGGAGGCGCTCAAGACCGAGCTGGTGCAGCGCTGGTTCCGGGTGCTGCCCGGCGTCCCGCTGGTCAACGCCTACGGCCTGACCGAGACCTCCGACGACACCAACCACGCCGTGCTGCGCGAGGCTCCCGCGGACGGCCGGGTCCCGCTCGGCGCCCCGGTGCCCGGGGTGAAGGTCTACGTCGTCGACGCCGACCTGGCGCCGGTCCCGCTCGGCGCGCCCGGGGAGATCGTGTTCTCCGGGGTGTGCGTCGGCCGCGGCTACGTCAACGACCCCGACCGCACCGCCGCCGCGTTCGGCTCGGACCCGCACCGGCCCGGCGAGCGGCTCTACCGCAGCGGCGACCACGGCCGCTGGCGCCCCGACGGGCAGCTCGAGTTCCTCGGCCGCCGCGACAACCAGGTCAAGATCCGCGGGTTCCGGATCGAGATCGGCGAGATCGAGAACGCGCTGCTGGCGGTGCCCGGCGTCCGCGACGCCTGCGTCGTCGTCGCGACGACCGCGGGCGGGCCGCAGCTGGTCGCCTACCACGCCGGCGACGGCCCGGACGCGCCCGAGGTCCGAACCCGGCTGGCGCGCAGCCTGCCCGCCTACATGGTCCCGCCGACGGTCCACCGGCTGGACCCGCTGCCGGTCACCGCCAACGGCAAGATCGACCGCAAGACCCTCACCGCGCACGCGACCGCGGCCGCGGCGCAGGCCGCCGTCGCCGGGAGCGCGTCGGCCGGCCCGACCGGTGGCGAACTCACCGCGGCCCAGCGCCGCGTCGTCGACGCCGTCACCCGCGTGCTCGACCTGCCCGCCGGATCGGTGGGCCCCGACGACGACTTCGCCGACCTGGGGGGCAGCTCGCTGTCCGCGGTGAAGCTCGTGATCGCGCTCGGCCGGGCCGTCACGGTCCGCCAGGTGCTCGACCATCCCGTCCTCACCGACCTCGCCGGGTTGCTCCCGGCCGACCAGCGCTGACCACCACAGGGGGAGACATGACCGGATCACTGCTCGGGGTGCGCCCGCACCCCGGACGACCGCCCGTCCTCGACGCGGGCCCGGGCGGCGATGCCGCCGGCTGGACCGAGCGCCACGGCGACGCGCTGCGTGACCTGCTCGACGACCACGGTGTCGTGCTGGTGCGCGGGCTCGGCCTGCGCACCGTCGCCGACGTCGCCGGTGTGGCCGCCAGGCTGGGGACCGGCAGCTACGTCGAGCGCGAGGCGATCGCCGCCCGGACCCTGCTGTCGGACGGCGTCTACTCGGCCACCCCGTGGCCCGCGCGCCAGCCGATGTGCGCCCACCACGAGCTGTCCTACGTCCTGGACACGCCCGCCACGCTGCTGTTCGCCTGCCTGCGTGCACCCGAGACCGGCGGCGCCACGCCACTGGTCGACACCAGCCGGGTCGCGGCGGACCTGCCGCCCGCACTCGTCGACCGCGTCGAGCGCGAGGGCTGGATCCTCACCCGCTCCTACGGCGACGACATCGGCGCCTCCTGGGAGCAGGCGTTCGGCACCGCCGACCGCGACGCCGTCGAGCGCTACTGCCGGGCCAACGCCATCGGCACGGTCTGGACGCCCGACGGCGGGCTGCGCACCCGCCAGCGCCGGCACGGCGTGCTGATGCACCCGGTCACCGGGCAGCGGGTCTGGTTCAACCAGATCGCGTTCCTGTCGGAGTTCGCGATGGACCCCGAGGTCCGCGAGTTCCTGCTGGAGATGCACGGCCCGGACGGGCTGCCGTTCAGCACCCGCTTCGGCGACGGCTCCCCGGTGCCGGAGGCGGTCGTCGACGAGATCAACGCCGCGCACGACCGGCACGCCGTCCGCGAGCCCTGGCAGGACGGCGACCTGCTGGTCGTGGACAACCTGCGGTTCGCCCACGGCCGCGACCCCTACACCGGTGACCGGCACGTCGTCGTCGCCATGACCGACGGCGTCGCCGTCCCCGCCTTCGAGGGAGCCCGATGAACGCCCCGGCCGAGTCCGTCCCCGCCTTCTCCGTGATCTCCGGCGCCCAGGTGGCGCGGGCGCTCGGCGGGCGGGAGAAGGAGCTCGTCGAGCTCGTCGAGGACACCTACCGGGTGCACGGCGCCGGCGCGACGGTGAACCCGCCGTCGTACTTCCTGCGGTTCCCCGACCGGCCGTCGTCGCGGATCATCGCGCTGCCCGCGTCGCTGGGCGGCACCGGTGACGACACCGGCGTCGACGGCATCAAGTGGATCTCCAGCTTCCCGGAGAACGTCGCCCGCGGCGTCCCCCGGGCCTCGGCGGTGCTGATCCTCAACGACCCCCGCACCGGCTACCCGTACGCCTGTCTGGAGAGCTCGATCATCTCCGCGACCCGCACCGCGGCGTCGGCGGCCTCGGCGGCCGACCGGCTCTCGCGCGACGGGGCCCGCCCGCGTCGCGTCGGGTTCGTCGGGACCGGGCTGATCGCCCGCTACATCCACCAGTTCCTGGTCGGCACCGGATGGACCTTCGACGAGGTCGGCGTGTTCGACCTCTCCGCGGACTCCGCCGAGGGGTTCCGGGGCCACGTCGAGCGCACCGCGCCGGGCGCGGTCCGGATCCACGACTCCGCCGAGTCGCTGGTCCGCGGCAGCGACCTGGTGATCTTCGCGACCGTGGCGGGCACCCCGCACGTGCACGACCCCGCCTGGTTCGACCACCACCCGCTGGTGCTGAACGTGTCGTTGCGCGACCTGTCGGCGGACATCGTGCTCAGCGCCTTCAACGTCCTCGACGACGTCGAGCACTGCCTCAAGGCCGACACCTCCCCGCACCTGGCCGAACAGGCCACCGGGAACCGCGACTTCGTCGACGGGACCCTCGACCAGGTGCTCGACGGCACGCTGGCCGTCCCCACCGACCGCACGGTCGTGTTCTCCCCGTTCGGCCTCGGGGTCCTCGACCTCGCCGTCGGACGGTTCGTCCACGCCGAGGTCGCCCGCGCCGGCGAGCTGCACACCGTCGACGACTTCTTCCACGAGCTGAGCCGGCACGGCTGAGCCGCCACCACTGGTACACGAGGGGTCGACGATGACCGTCATCTCCGCACCCGAAGACTTCAACACCGACGACCTGTACGTCGACCTGACCGGGGTCCTCGGACTGTCGGTCTACCTCAAGTGCGAGGGCTTCAACTTCGCAGGATCGGTCAAGCTCAAGGCCGCGCTCGGCATGGTCACCGACGCCGAGCGGCGCGGCCTGCTGCACCGCGGATCGGTGCTCGTGGAGTCCTCCTCGGGCAACCTCGGCGTCGCGCTCGCCATGATCGCGGCGAGCCGGGGCTACCGGTTCGTCTGCGTCACCGACCCGCGCTGCAACCCGGCCACGCACCGGCTGATGGAGGCCCTCGGCGCGGAGGTCCGCGTCGTGGACAACCCGGACGCCGCCGGTGGCTTCCTCGCCACCCGGATCGCGCTGGTCCGCTCGCTGGTCGCCGGCGACGACCGCTACGTCTGGCTCAACCAGTACGCCAACCCGGAGAACCAGGGCTCGCACCTGGTCACCACCGGGCCGGAGATCGAGGCGGCGTTCCCGCAGCTCGACGTGGTCTTCGTCGGCGCGGGCACGACCGGCACGCTGATGGGCTGCGCCCGCTACTTCCGGTCCCGGCCGCGGCCGGTCCGGGTGGTCGCGGTCGACGCGGCCGGGTCGGTCACCTTCGGCGACCGGCCGACGCCCCGGATGATCCCGGGGCTGGGCACCAGCGTCCGCCCGGAGGCGCTCGACGAGTCCTACATCGACGACGTCGTGCACGTCGCCGAGCCCGACACGCTCGAGGCGTGCCACGCCCTGGCCCGCCGCGGGTTCCTGTTCGGCGGATCGACCGGCACCGTCGTCGCGGGGGCCGCGGACTGGCTGCGCCGCCACGGCGACGCGACGACCACGGCCGTCGCGCTCGCCCCGGACATGGGGGAGCGCTACCTGGACACGGTCTACCGGCCGTCGTGGCTGGCCGAGCACTTCGGCCCCGAGGCGGCGGCCGGGATGCCGCAGCCGCGCGAGGCCACGATCACCGAGGTCACGCCCGCCGGCGTGGTCACCGAGATCCTGCCCGGTGGCCCGGCCCTGGTCGCGGGGTCCCGCTGATGGCCCGCACCAGGACCCCGCGGGCCCCGCTGGTCCCGCCGCGGCGCGAGGCACCGGCGGAGACGTCAGCCGGGTCGTCGCCGTCCCGGCCGACGCCCTACCGCCGCGAGAACGCACCGCGGGAGCCGGCCGGCGGAGCCCCGGGTGCCGTCGACGACGCCTCCGCGACGACGGCGCTGCCCGCGGTGACTCCGTCGCCGGCCG
>NZ_JAMXSG010000344.1:0-5131 GCF_024124365.1 Pseudonocardia sp. McavD-2-B | reverse complement strand
GTCGCCCGGCCGTCGCGCCCCGGCGGACCGCGGCGACGGCAGCGCCAGGTCCAGTTCCATCGTCCTGCTCCGCACGCGCACCTCCCGCATCTCCCGCACCTCTCAGTCGACCTTCACCAGGTCCCACACGCCCGGACCGGACCGCATCCGCAGCACCACCTCACGCGGCGGCTCCTGCGGGTCCTGCACCGACCGGGCGAGCACCCGCCAACAGCTCAGCCGATCCCCGCCCACCGGCATCGGCGACGGGAACGGCCACGGGGACTCCTCGATCCACTGGTCCCGAACCCCGGTGACCAGGAAATGTTCCCCGCGGCGCGACGGACGCCTCGAGAACTCGACCGGCTCACCGTTCTGCCAGCGCACGTCGATCGCCGCCGGCTGGCGGGACCGGAACAAACGCGAGAAGCCGCCCACTGGCATCACCACGCCCTCCACCCAGTGGCCGGGCCTCGGTTCCCACCACCGGAATCGGTCTCCGGGACGCCCGGCGACGGGGTGCTTCCCCCACTCCGCCCACCGGACGCCCGGTGTCGAACACGCGTTCGACATACGTCAGTAGAACGCGTGTTCGATCGTCGCGTCAAGTCGGGTGACCGGGTGGCGCCACTCACCCACCGGCACCGTGGCGGGGTGCCCGGTCCGGACCCGCCGGGACCGGCCGGGCGTGGTGTGATGGGGACATGTACCCGGACACCGACCCCGCCCCGGCGCGGGCGTGCGGTCCCCACCGGGGCCGGTGCTCGCGGTGACCGCCGCACCGTCACGGGCGCGCCTGGTCGGCCTCGGCCGCAGCGAGTTCGCCGACCGGCTGGGCGAGGCGATCGACGTCTACGTCACCGCGATGGGCTACCCGCGGTCGACCGCACGCCAGCGCCGCTCGCTGTGGCTCGAGCACTCCTACCGGCCGGGCTGGCGCTCGGTCGGCTGGCTCGACGAGCAGGACCGGCTCACCGGCATCGGCTACGGCTACTGGGGCGGCCCCGGGCAGTGGTGGTTCGAGGAGGTCCGCCGCGGGCTGCGTGCCCGTCGCGGGGAGCCCGGGGCCGTGAGCGCCGACTGGCTGACCGACTACTTCGAGCTGACCGAGCTGCACGTCCACCCGCAGGCACAGGGCTCGGGCATCGGCGAGTCGCTGCTGCGGGCGCTGGCCCGCGACGCCGCCCGGGCCCGGATGCTGCTGTCCACCCCCGAGTACGGCCGCGCCACGCCCGGCCGGGCGTGGCGGCTCTACCGTCGTGCCGGGTTCGTCGACGTGCTGCGCGAGCACCTGTTCACCGGGGACCCGCGCCCGTTCGCCGTGCTCGGACGCGAGCTGCCGCTGCTTCCCACGGATCACCCGACACACGCCCCCGAGTGACGCCGGGACCGTCGTACCCGGGTGGCACGATGACGCCATGCCGCCGCACCGCACCGCGCCGCCCGCACGCCGTCGATCCCGGACGCGTGCGCTCGTGCTGCTCGCGGTGCTGGCCCTCCTCGCGCTGACCGGTTGCACCCGGGTCCAGGTGGCCCTCGCCGTGCAGCCGGACGACACCGTCGACGGCACGATCGTCGTCGCGACGCCCGAGGGCGCACCGGACGGCCGCGGCCCGCAGATGGCGGTCCCGGCCGACCTCGCGGGCGAGGTCGAGCTGTCGCCGTACGACCAGGACGGCTTCGTCGGCACCCGTGCGGCCTTCGAGAACCTGACCTTCGCCCAGGTCTCGCAGCTGAACCTGCTCGGCGGGAACGCGTCGGGGCGGGCGAACCTGGAGCTGCGCCGGGTCGGGGAACGGATCGCCGTGCAGGGCCGGGCCGACCTGACCACGATGCCGGTGGACCGGGCCGACGTGCGGCTCGCGATGAGCTTTCCCGGCGAGGTCGTCGAGTCCGACGGCGAGACCGACGGCGGCACCGTCACCTGGGAGTTCGTCCCCGGAGAGGTATCCCAGATCAACGCCTCGGTGATCTCGACCGATCCGAACGCGCCGTCGATCCTGGGCTGGTCGCTGCTGCTGGCCGGGCTCGTCGTCGTCGCGGCGGGGGCGGCCGTGCTGCTGGCCCGGCGCGACCGGAACCCGCCGATCCGGCGCTGAGGGCGCGCCGGACCGGCGGGGGTGGCCGACCGGAACAGGTCAGAGGTCGACCACGACCTTGCCCGTCGTCCCCGCCTCGACGGCCTCGTGCGCGGCGACGACGTCGTCGATCCCGAACCGGGTGACCGGCAGCGGGGTCAGCGCTCCGTGCGCGGCCGCGACGCCCAGCCCGTGGGCCGCGTCGGCCAGCACCGGGCGGGGCACGGTGTAGAGCAGCGCGAACCGCAGCACCGCGTTCGCCCCCATCAGCGCGCGGACCGGGATCGACGGGTCCTGCGGGGTGGCGGCGTAGGAGACGACCGCGCCCCCGTTGCGCAGCACCGCGAGGTCCTGGGCCAGGTTGTGGGCGAGCGAGACCTCGACGATCCGGTCGACCGGTCCGGCGGCGTCGAGGATCGCGGCGCCGGGATCGCCGTCGCGGTAGTTGACGACGTGGTGCGCGCCGGCGGCCCGGGCCAGCTCGGCCTTCTCCGGACCGGACACAGTGGTCACCACGGTCGCCCCGGCCCAGCGGGCGAGCTGGATGCCGTAGTGCCCGACCGCGCCCGCACCGCCGGTGACCAGCACCGTCCGTCCGGCGACCGGGCCGTCGGCGAACAGGCAGTGGTAGGCGGTCATCGCCGGGACACCCAGGCAGGCGCCGAGGTCGTCCGGCGCGCCGTCGGGCAGCACCGTGGCCTGCTCGGCCGGCAGCACCGTGTACTGCGCGCAGGTGCCCCACTCGGCGAGCGCGGCGCCGCCGTCGCCGCCCGGCGACGCGAGCCAGGTCCAGACCCGCTGCCCGATCCGGGACGGGTCGACCCCCTCCCCCACGGCGTCGATCTCGCCCACGCCGTCCTGGTGCGGGATGCGGACCCCGTCGAAGGGCCGTGACGTGGTGCCGTCGCGGGTCTTGGTGTCGGTCGGGTTGACCGCCGAGATGCGGACCCGGACCCGGACCTGGCCAGGACCGGGCTCCGGGGTGTCGATCTCACCGACGGTCAGGACGTCGCGGGCGGTGCCCTCACGGGAGTAGCCGGCTGCCTTCATCCGGGCCATCCTGCCGTCGCCGGTCCGGGCCCGCACCCGGTGCGGCACGACCGGCGTCAGGCGGCGTCGCGGCGCTCCTCGGCCAGGGCGGCGACGGTCTCGCGAGCGGCGGCCCGGCGGGCCTCGGCGCGACGACGCCGCACCCGCCACCCGACGACGCCGGCGCCGACCACGACCGCCAGGACCACCCAGCCGGCGATCCCGAAGGCCTTCTCGAACTGCTCGGCGGCCTCGCGCAGCAGGAACCCGGCGGTCACGTGCACGGCCGACCAGACCGTCGCCCCGACGACGACGGCGGGCAGGAACCGCCGCAGCGGCAGCCCGGACGCCCCCGCCGCGGCCGGGGTCATCGTGCGCACCACCGGCAGGAACCGGGCGCCGAGCACCGCCCACGGACCCCAGCGGCGCAGGGTACGGGCGGCGTCGTCCCAGGCGTCGCGGCCCATCCGGCCGATGATCCGCGACTCGCGCAGCCGCGGGCCGAAACGGCGGCCGATCGCGTAGCCGATCGCGTCGCCGCAGGCGGCGGCGACCGCGACCACCCCGGTGACCAGCACCGCGGCCGGGACGTCCGGGACGGCCATCGCGGCGGCGATGAGCACGGTCTCGCCGGGCAGGACCAGCCCGACACCGATCGTGGTCTCGCCGAGGGTGACCAGCCCCGCGACGAGCACCACCACCCACAACGGGACGGAGGTCAGGAAGTCGATGATCTCGGTGATGGGAGGCTCCTCGGCCGGGGTGACGGGGCCGCGTCAATCGACGCAGGGCACCCCGTCGGCGGTCAACTCGGGCTGGGTGTCGGCGGCCGGGGTCGGGTCGCCCCGGGGCGCCGCGGCCCGTCCGGTCCCGCTCTCCGTCGGGGCCGGTGTCGCCGGCGCGGCGCTGTCCGCGTCGTCGCCGCCCCGGGGGTCGGCCGGTGCCCCGGGCGCTGCCAGCCCGGCGAAGAACGCCGTGACCTGCGCCGGGTCGACCTTC
Source organism: Pseudonocardia sp. McavD-2-B (assembly GCF_024124365.1). Taxonomy (NCBI): domain Bacteria; kingdom Bacillati; phylum Actinomycetota; class Actinomycetes; order Pseudonocardiales; family Pseudonocardiaceae; genus Pseudonocardia; species Pseudonocardia sp. McavD-2-B. Next base: position 1,046 of record NZ_JAMXSG010000344.1, on the reverse strand, counting down.
ACCGCGACACCCTCGCTTCCGGTCCGGTAGTCGGCCCGGCCGGTGGGGACGGTGCGGAAGGTGACCCGGTCACCGCGCAGCTGCGCGGCATGGGCGAGCATCGAGGTGAGGTCCCAGCCCTGGTCGAGCACGACGGCACCGTTGACCGCCTGCATCAGGTCGGCGACGGCCGTCGGGTCGGTGAGGGTGCCCGCCGACAGGAGCCGGTGGGTCAGTCCTGCGAGGAACGCCTGCTGGCGACGGACCCGGTCGAGGTCCCCCTCGGCCAGGCCGTGCCGCTGACGGACGAACTGCAGGGCCTGGGCGCCCTGCACGGTCTGCGGGCCCGCGGCGAAGTCGGCGCCGGAGTAGCTGTCGCGCACCGGGGCCCTGAGGCACACCGGGACGCCGCCGAGCGCGCGGGTGATCTCGGCGAACCCGGCCAGGTTGACCTGGGCGTAGTGGTCGATCGAGACGCCGGTGAGCTCCTCGACGGTGCGCACGAGCAGCCTGCTGCCCGCGGCGTTGGCCTCCCGCTCCAGGTCCGGCCCGCTCAGCCCCCGCCGGATCAGGTCCGGCCGGGCGATCGCCGCACCGCGCGCCAGCGCAGAGTTGATCTTGTGTGTGCCGAGGCCGGGGACATCGACCCAGGAGTCGCGCGGGATCGACACCGCGGAGGCGCCGAGGTCGGGGTCGTCCGGGATGCGGACCAGCATCAGGGTGTCGGTGTTGTCCTGGCCGTCGGCGTCGCCCGCGTCCAGGGCGTCGAGGACCTCGCGGGGCAGCGGGTTGCCGCGGGCGTCGACCCGGGAGTCGCTGCCGACCAGCAGGATGTCGGTCGCGCCGTCGGCGACGTGCGGTCCGGTCACGTCCGCGGTGGTCAGACCGCTGGTGCCGCCGACCATCGCCCAGCCGGCGCCGGTGGCGAGGAAGACCGCGACCGACAGTGCCGCGACGAGACCGCGGGCGCGGTGCCGCAACGGGGCGGGGGCGCGCTGCTCGGCGCGGGGCCAGGGGGCGACCGGGCGGATCGGGGTGGTGGGGCGGGTGCCGGGGTCGGCGGGCCG
>NZ_JAMXSG010000343.1:0-5184 GCF_024124365.1 Pseudonocardia sp. McavD-2-B | reverse complement strand
CTGCGGGAGGGCGCGTGACCCCGGCCGCCGAGGTCCGCGCGGTGTTCCGCGACGCCGGGGTGCGCGGCTGGCTGCACGCCCGCCCGGTCACCGGCGACGGGACGCGCCCGACGGCGCGCGAGGTCGGCGTCGGCGCGCACGTGCCGGTCGTGATGGCCTCGGTCTACAAGGTGTTCGTGCTGGTCGCGTACTGCCGGGCGGTCGACGCCGGCACGATCGACCCGCGGGAGCCCGTCGTCGTCCCGGTGCGGCGCACGCCCGGGATCACCGGGATCTCTGCGCTGGCCGACCCGGTGACGATGAGCTGGCAGGACCTGGTCACCTCGATGGTGACGGCCTCGGACAACGCCGCGGCCGACGTCGTCCACACCCGGGTGGGGCGCGACCGCGTGTCCGCGCTGCCCGCCGAGCTGGGGCTGGGCGGCACCCGGATCCGGGGCGGCACCGACGACGTGTTCGCCGACCTGCTCGCCGACACCGGCACCGACGACGTCGCCGCGGCCTTCGGGGTGCTCGCCGACAACGACGTCCCCGTCGAGACCCGGGCGCTCAGCCCGGTCTACGGCTCCTCCACCACGGCCGCGGACACCACCGCGCTGCTGGGGATGCTCTGGCGCGGCGAGCTCGCCTCGGACGGGTCCACCGCCTTCGCCCGCCGGGTGCTGGGCGCCCAGATCTGGCCGCACCGGCTGCGCGCCGGGTTCCCCGCGGCCGCGCGGGTGGCGGGCAAGACCGGGACGGTCGGCGCGGTCCGCAACGACGTCGGCGTGGTGACCTACCCGGGGGAGCACCCGGTCGCCGTCGCCGTCTACACCCACGCCGCGCGCAGCGATGCCGCCGTCCCGCGGGCGGACGCGGCGATCGGGGCCGCCGCGCGGGTCGCGGTGCACGCGCTGCGCGCCCCCGCCCTCTGACCCCGGTCAGCCGACCGGCAGCCACTCCCGCGCCGCCGCGACCAGCGCCGCGACGCCGACCGACAGCGTCGGCTCGACCACCGGCGCGTAGCGGGGGGAGTGGTTCGACGGCAGCGACGCGGTCCGCTCCCGGATCTCCGCGACGGTGCCCGCGCCCTCGAACGCGGCCGGGTCGGCGCCGCCGAGCAGCCAATACACGCACGGCACCCCGGCGGCGACGGCGAACCGGCCCACGTCCTCGCTGCCGGTGACCGGCCCCGGGTCGACGACCGGGAGCGGGGTGACCGCGGCCAGTGCGGCCCGGGTGCGCTCGGCGGCGTCGGCGTCGTTGACGACCGGCGGGAAGGACTCCAGCAGCCGGATCTCGGGGTCGATCGGCGCCCCCGAGGCCGCGGCCTCGCCACGCACGGTGCGCTCGATCCCGGCGAGCACCCGGTCCCGGACGCCGGGGGTGTAGGACCGCACGGTCAGGCCCAGCTCGGCGGAGTCGGGGATGACGTTCTCCTTCGTGCCCGCCCGCAGCATGCCGACGCTGAGCACAGCGGTCTCGGTCGCGGCCACCTCCCGCGGCACGACGGTGTGCAGGCGCAGCACCGTCGCGGCGGCGAGCAGCACCGGGTCGACCGTCGTCTCCGGGCGCGAGCCGTGCCCGCCCGAGCCGTGCAGGGTCACCCGCACGGTGTCGCTGCCCGCGAATGCCGGGCCGGCGGCGAGGGCCAGCAGCCCCGCGGGCAGCGGCGCGACGTGCTGGCCCAGCACGACGTCCGGGGTACCGAAGCGGGTGAACAGACCGTCGTCGAGCATCGCGTCGGCGCCGGCGCCGAACTCCTCGGCGGGCTGGAACACCACCAGCAGCGTGCCCCGCCAGCTGTCGCGGGCGGCGGCCAGCTCGGCGGCGGCGCCCACCAGACAGGTGACGTGCATGTCGTGCCCGCAGGCGTGGGCGACGGCCGTCTCCTCCCCGTCGCGGCCGATGGCGACGACGGTGCTGGCGTAGTCCAGGCCGGTGTCCTCGGCGACCGGCAGCGCGTCCATGTCGGCCCGCAGCAGCGCGGTGGGGCCGTCGCCGTTGCGGAGGACCCCGACCACACCGGTGCGTCCGACCCCCTCGGCGACGTCGTAGCCGGCGTCGCGCAACCAGGCCGCGGCGATGCCCGCGGTACGGGTCTCGGCGAAGGACAGCTCGGGGTGACGGTGCAGGTCGCGGTACAGGTCGGCGAGTTCGGCGCTGCTCACACGAGTGAACCTAGGCGGCAGGTGCGGAGGCGGCTGGGCCGGACGAGGTCCCTCCGACGCCGTCACACGGACCGGTGAACCCGCCATCCAGGGGACAACCGCAGGACCGGTCGAGTTAACCCCTAGTTCAAGGGGGCCTTATCATTCGCCCATGGCGCAACCTTTCGGGACGAGCCGGTGACCCTCGAGGAGACACGGCGCGGCGCACCTGCCGCGGCCGATCGCTGGCGCGGTCTGGCCGTGTTCGTCGTGCGGTCGGCGGCGGCGCCCCTGCTCGACGAGGCCGTCGCCGGTGTCGCACGCGGGCTGGAGATCCTCGAGGTCGTCGTCCTGGACGACGCCCAGGTCGCCCGGGTCCGCGGCACCCTGCCTGCGCCGGCGTCGCGCCCGGTCCCGTCCGGTGCGCCGTACGCCCTGATCGTCGCCTGCGACGTGGTCGCCCCGGTCGGGACGTCGGGCGTGCGGGCGGTCGCCGACCGGGTCGCCGCCGTCCTGGACTACACCGACAAGCGGGTCCTGCGCCGCGTCCCGCCGCGGGAGCACTACCTGCCGGTGCAGGCGTCGTCGTCGCCGGAGCACGCCCTCGCCCTGCTCGACGCGCTCGGCGATCCGGGGATCCTGCACCGCATCGCCGGACCGGTCGAGGACCTCGGCCGCCGGTGTGCGATGCCCTTCCCGATCGTGCGGATGCTCGGCGGCACCTCGCCCGGGTTCCGCGCCCGCGTCGCGCTGGTCCACCACCCGGTGCACGGGCCGTCGGTGTGCAAGGTGTTCCGGCCCGGGGCGCACGAGGCCTACGACCGCGAGCTGCGGGCCCGTCTCGAGCTCGGCGACCTGCCCGAGGTCCCGGAGCTGCTCGAGCACGGACCGAACTGGCTGCTCACCCCGTTCTACGGCGACACCGGACGGCACATCGTGCGCCGGCTGCCCGGCGAGCTCGCCCAGCTGCGCCCGGAGGTCGTGCGGACGCTGCTGCGGTTCTGCCGCGACCTGCACGAGCGCGGCCGCTTCGTGCTCGACCTGTCCCCGCACAACCTGGTGTGGGACGAGCGGGCGGGACTGAAGGTCCTCGACCTGGAGTTCGTCCTCGAGTACCCGGGCGAGCCGCCGGCGTGGTCGGACTGCTGGAGTCTGCGTGGCGTGCCGCCGGCCTACCGGGCGTCGGTCGAGGGGCTGCCCGACCTGGTACTGACCCGTGGCGTCGGCAACTCGGTGTTCCACCCGGCGATCTCCGGGATGCGCCGCGCCCGGCTGCTCGCCGAGCCGCGCCGGGGCGAGGCCGCGCACAGCGGGGCCACCCAACTCGCCTGGTTCAGCGCCCTCGGTACCGTCGGGCGGTTGCATCCCGCACTCCGCGGGAAGCGGCGCTGACGGCGCGCCCCCCGGCGCGCCGACCCGCCCCGACGACCGGAGGACCCGCGTGACCGGACCCGGTGGCGACCTGCCCGACGACCCGACCCGGCCGCTGCGGCCCGTGCCCCCGGAGCCCGCACCGGCCCCCGGCCCGCCGGGTGGGGCGGGTCCGTCGGCATCGTCCGGGTCGTCGCTGACCGCGCGGACCGCGCGCGGGTTCGCGTGGGCGTTCACCGGCACCGTCGGACAGGCGGTGCTGCAGATCGGCGCCACCGTCGCGCTGGCCCGGCTGCTCACCCCGGAGGAGTTCGGTGCGGCCGCGGCCGCGTTGCTGATCGTCGGGCTGACCCAGCTGGTCACCCAGCTCGGCGTCGCCGCCTCCCTGGTGCACCGCGAGGACCTCGACGACCGCGACGTGACGGCGGCGTTCTGGTTCTCGGTGCTGGTCGCGGCGGTGTTCGCCGCGGTACTGGCCCTCGGCTCGCCGGTGATCAGCCCGCTCGTCGGGCTCCCGGCCGACTCCGCGCTGCTGCCGCTGCTGTCGATCGCGCTGCTATTCGCGGGGGCCTCGGCGACCCCGCTCGGCCTGCTCCAGCGCGACCTGCGGTTCCGTTCGATGGCGACGGTCGACCTGCTCGCGGCGGGCCCGGCGCTGATCGGGGTCAGCGTCGTCCTGGCCGCGGCCGGGTTCGGCGCCTCCGCGCTCGCGTTCGGCGAGATCGCCGCCGCCGTCGCCAAGTGCGCGGGCTACCTCGCGCTGACCCGGCCGCGGTTCCGCCCCGAGGGGCCCACCGCGAGCTGGGGCCGGCTGCGGCCGCTGCTCGGCTACGGCGCCGGGTTCTCCATCGCCCAGCTCGGCAACTGGTTCGCGCTCAACGCCGACAAGCTCGTCGTCGCCAACGCGCTGGGCACCGGTCCGCTCGGTGTCTACGGCCGCGCCTACAACCTGCTCTCCGAACCCGCGAACATCATCGGCGGTGCCGCCGACAAGGCACTGTTCCCGGCGATGGCCCGGGTCCGCGACGACGGTCCCCGCCTGCGCGCCGCCTACGTGCGCAGCGCGAGCCTGGTCGCGCTGGTCACCGCCCCGGCCGCGGTGCTGCTCTGCGTGCTCGCCCCCGAGGTCGTCCGGGTGCTGCTCGGGGCGCAGTGGGACGCCGTCGTGCCGCTGGTGCAGCTGTTCGCGCTGGTCCTGCTGCCGCGCACCTCGTACAAGATCAGCACCTCGCTGACCCGGGCCACCGGCGCCGTCTACCGGGCGGCCTGGCGGCAGTGGCTCTACGCCGGCTACGTCGTCGTGCTCACCGTGACCGGCGGGCTGCTGTGGGGCCTGGTCGGCGTCGCGGCCGGGGCGTCGCTGGCGATCGTCGTCCACTTCCTGGTGATGCTGCAGTTCTCCGCACGCGTCTCGCCCGGCCTGATGGGTGCGGTGCTGCGGATGTACGTCAAGCACGTCCCGGCGCTGGTGCTGACCGTGGCCGCGACCTGGGGCGTGGCGGTGCTGGTCCGCCCGCTCGGGATCGACCTGGTGACCCTGGCCGCCGCGGCCCTGGCCGGCGGGATCGCGTCGGTCGGCACGCTGGTCGTGCTGCGCGGCCGCTTCGCCGCCGAGCTGTCCGTGGTGCGGAGCCTGCGCGGGGGCGGCGCGCCGCGCGGGCCGAGGCCGGACCGGCCGGCCCCG
>NZ_JAMXSG010000342.1:0-5200 GCF_024124365.1 Pseudonocardia sp. McavD-2-B | reverse complement strand
GCCGTCGTCGGCGCCGAGACCGGCGGCCCCGGCCCGGTCGGCACGGCCGCACTGCGGGCCGCGGGCGTCCCCGTGCGCACCTACCCGGATCTCACCGCGCTGGCCGCCTCCGGCGAGCCCGTCCCCGAGCTCGTGGTGGCCGGGGCCGCGTCCTGCGGCGGCACCGTCGCCGACGCCGCGCACACCGTCGCCACCGCGGCCCTGGAGCTGGTGCAGCAGTGGCTGTCCGGCGAGGAGTTCGCCGACTCCCGGCTCGTGCTGCTCACCCGCGGCGCCACCGACGGCGCCGACCCGGCCGCCGCCGCGGTGCACGGCCTCGTCCGCACCGCCCGCACCGAGAACCCGGGCCGGCTGGCGGTCCTCGACCTGCCCGACGACGCCACCGGCGCCGATCCGGTCGTGGCCCCCGCCGCACTGGTCGCCGCGCTCGCCGCCACCGAGGACGAGCCCGACCTCGCCGTCCGCGCCGACACGGTGCTCGTGCCGCGGCTGGTCCGGGTCCGCACCGACGCCGAGCCGCACCGGTGGAACCCCGACGGCACCGTCCTGATCACCGGCGGGACCGGCGGCCTCGGCGGTGTCCTGGCCCGGCACCTCGTCGCCGAGCACGGTGTACGGCAGCTGCTGCTGGCCGGCCGTCGCGGTCCGGACGCCCCCGGCGCCGCCGAGCTGGTCGACGAGCTCACCGCGCTGGGCGCGACCGCGCACGCCGTGGCCTGCGACGTCACCGACCGGGCCGCGGTCGCCGCGCTGCTCGCCGGCATCCCCGACACGCACCCGCTGACCGCCGTCGTGCACACCGCGGGCGTCGTCGACGACGGCGTGATCGGCTCGCTGACCCCGGAGCGCCTCGACACCGTGCTGCGCCCCAAGGCCGACGCGGCCTGGCACCTGCACGAGCTCACCCGCGACCTGGACCTGCACACCTTCGTCCTGTTCTCCTCGGTCGCCGCCACCTTCGGCAGCCCCGGGCAGGCCAACTACGCCGCGGGGAACGCCTTCCTCGACGCGCTGGCCGTGCACCGCCGGGCGGCCGGGCTGCCCGCCGTCGCGCTGGCCTGGGGGCCGTGGAGCCGCGTCGTCGGCATGACGGGCTCGCTCAGCGACGTCGACGTGGAGCGGATCGCCCGCTCCGGGATGCCGCCGCTGACCCCGGAGCAGGGGACGGCCCTGTTCGACGCCGCGCTCGCGGCGACCGTCGACGGAGCCGCCGCGCTCGCCCCGGTCCGGCTCGACCTGCCAGCCCTGCGCGCCCAGGGCGAGCCCGCGCCGCTGCTGCGCGGCCTGATCCGGCGCCCCGCGCGGCGCGCCGCCGCCCAGGCGTCGCCGTCCACCGGTGACCTCGCCGAGCGGCTCCGCGCGCTGGACGGGTCCACCCGTGACGAGGCGCTGCTTGACCTCGTCCGCGAGCGGATCGCCCACGTCCTCGGCCACGCCGACCCCGGCCAGGTCGAGACCGGCCGTCAGTTCCAGGACCTCGGCTTCGACTCGCTCACCGCGGTCGAGCTGCGCAACGGACTCACCGCCGCCACCGGGCTGCGCCTGCCCGCGACCATGGTCTTCGACTACCCGACGCCGGGCGTGCTGGCCCGCCACCTGCGCGACGAGCTGCTCGGTGCCGACGACGCCCCCGACGACACCGCCGACCGCACCCCCGACAGGACCGCCGCTTCCTCGGCCGCGACCGGCGACGATCCCGTCGTGATCGTCGGGATGGCGTGCCGCTACCCCGGCGGTGTCGGCTCCCCGGAGGACCTGTGGCGGCTCGTCGGCGACGGCGCCGACGCGACCGGCCCGTTCCCGACCGACCGCGGCTGGGACCTGGCCAACCTGTTCGACGCGGACCCGGACCGTCCCGGGCACACCCACGTCCGCGCCGGCGGGTTCCTGCACACCGCCCCCGAGTTCGACGCCGGGTTCTTCGGGATGAGCCCGCGCGAGGCGCTGTCCACCGACTCGCAGCAGCGGCTGCTGCTGGAGACGAGCTGGGAGGCGATCGAGCGGGCCGGGATCGACCCGACCGGGCTGCGCGGCAGCGCCACCGGTGTGTTCGCCGGTGTCATGTACAACGACTACGGCACCACGCTGACCGGCGACGAGCACGAGGCCTTCCGCGGCAACGGCAGCGCCCCCAGCGTCGCGTCCGGCCGCGTGTCCTACACCCTGGGCCTGGAGGGCCCTGCGGTCACCGTCGACACCGCGTGCTCGTCGTCGCTGGTCGGGATGCACCTGGCCGCGCAGGCGCTGCGGGCGGGGGAGTGCACCCTCGCCCTCGCCGGGGGCGTGACGGTCATGTCGACACCCAGCACGTTCGTCGACTTCTCCCGCCAGCGCGGACTCGCGCCCGACGGCCGCTCCAAGGCCTTCGCCGACGCCGCCGACGGCGTCGCCTGGTCCGAGGGCGTCGGCGTGCTCGTCCTGGAGCGGCGGTCCGACGCACTCCGCAACGGTCACGAGATCCTCGCGGTGCTGCGCGGGTCGGCGGTCAACCAGGACGGCGCCTCGAACGGGCTCACGGCGCCGAACGGCCCGTCCCAGCAGCGGGTCATCCGCCGCGCGCTGGCGAACGCCGGTCTGTCCACCGGCGACGTCGACGTCGTCGAGGCACACGGCACCGGCACCACCCTCGGCGACCCGATCGAGGCCCAGGCCCTGATCGCGACCTACGGGCGGGACCGGGACCCGCAGCGGCCGCTGCTGCTCGGGTCGGTGAAGTCCAACATCGGCCACACCCAGGCCGCCGCCGGTGTGGCGGGTGTGATCAAGATGGTGCTGGCGATGCGGCACGGGACGGTGCCGCGCACGTTGCACGTGGACGCGCCGTCCTCGCACGTGGACTGGTCCGACGGCACGGTCGCGCTGCTCACCGAGCCGACGCCGTGGCCCGAGACCGGGCGCCCCCGCCGGGCGGGCGTGTCGTCGTTCGGCATCAGCGGCACCAACGCCCACGTCATCGTCGAGCAGCCGGAGCCGACGCCGACCACCGCCACCATCGGTGGCCGGGAGCTGCCCGCCGTGCCGTGGGCGCTGTCGGGCGCCTCCGCCGACGCGCTGCGCGACCAGGCCGCCCGCCTGCTCACCCACGTCCGCGACGGCCACGCCGTCGACCCCGCGATCGATCCCGCGATCGACCCCGCCGACGTCGGCTGGTCCCTGCTGCGCACCCGCGCCGCCCTCGAGCAGCGCGCGGTCGTCGTCGGCACCGGGGCGGAGCAGACCCTGCGCGGCCTGGCGGCGCTCGCCGCGGGCGAGGCCGACCCGGCCGTCGTCACCGGCACCACCGCGACCGGCCGTACCGCGTTCCTGTTCTCCGGGCAGGGCTCGCAGCGCCTCGGCATGGGCCGCGAGCTGCACGCCCGGTACCTGGCCTTCGCCGACGCCTTCGACGCCGCACTGTCCGCGCTGGACGCCGAGCTGGGCTCCGACCTGCGTGCGGTCGTCTGGGGCCACGGTGACAGCGCCGGGGCCGCACTGGACGCGACCGGCGCCACCCAACCGGCGCTCTTCGCGCTGGAGGTCGCGCTGTACCGGCTGCTGGAGTCCTGGGGCGTCGCCCCCGACCTCGTCGCCGGCCACTCCGTCGGCGAGATCGCCGCCGCCCACGTGGCGGGGGTGTTCACCCTCGCCGACGCCGCGCGGCTGGTCGCCGCCCGCGGCACCCTGATGCAGGCGCTGCCCGCCGGCGGCGCGATGGTCGCCGTCGAGGCGACCGAGGACGAGGTCGCCGCTCTGCTCACCCGCGACGACGTCGCGATCGCCGCGGTCAACGGCCCGTCGGCCGTCGTCGTGTCCGGCTCGCAGGACGGCGTCGACGCCGTCGCGGCGGCGCTCGCCGAGGGCGGGCGACGGACCAGCAGGCTGAGGGTCAGCCACGCGTTCCACTCACCGCTGATGGAGCCGATGCTCGCCGAGTTCCGCTCCGTGGTCGCCGGCCTGTCCCCGGAGGCCCCGGCGGTGCCCGTGGTCTCCTCCCTGACCGGTGACCTCGCCGGTGCCGACGAGCTGTGCGACCCCGGGTACTGGGTGCGCCACGTCCGCGAACCCGTCCGGTTCGCCGACGCCGTCACCACCCTCGCCGGCCGCGGCGCCGTCACCTTCGTCGAGATCGGCCCCGGCGGCGTGCTGTCGGCCATGGCCCAGGACTCGCTGCCCGCCGACGGGACCGTCACCGTGCCCGTGCTGCACGGCGAGGGCTCCGAGGACGTCGCCGTCGTCGCCGCGCTCGCCGCGCTGCACGTCCGCGGCGTACGGATCGACTGGGACGCCGTGTTCGACGGCACCGGCGCCGCCCGCGTCGACCTGCCGACCTACGCCTTCCAGCACCGCCGCTACTGGCCGGGTGCCACCGCGGCCCCCGGCGACGTCCGCTCCGCCGGGCTCGGCGCCGCCGGGCACCCGCTGCTCGGCGCCGCCGTCGCGTTCCCCGACGGCGCGGGCGCGCTGCTGACCGGCCGTCTCTCGGCGTCCGCGCAGCCGTGGCTCGCCGACCACACGGTCGCCGGGACCGTGGTGCTGCCCGGGACCGCGCTGCTCGAGCTCGCCGTCCGCGCGGGCGACGAGGTCGGCTGCACCGGCGTCGAGGAGCTCACCCTCGCCACGCCGCTGACCCTGCCCGCCGCGGGTGGCGCCGTCACCGTGCAGGTCCGCGCCGGTGCCGACGACGGTTCCGGCCGACGCCCGGTCACCGTGCACGCCCGCCCCGAGGGCTCCGACGAGTGGACCGAGCACGCCACCGGCACCCTCACCACCCTCGCGCCGGGCCCAGTGCGGTTCGACGCCACGACCTGGCCGCCCACCGGCGTGGCCGAGCTCGACGTCGAGGGCTGCTACGAGCGGTTCGCCGAGGCCGGGTTCGGCTACGGTCCGGTGTTCCGGGGGCTGACCGGCGCCTGGCGGGACGGCGACACCGTCTACGCCGAGGTGTCGCTGCCCGACCCCGACACCACCGCCGAGGACGCGGCCCGCTTCGGGCTGCACCCCGCCCTGCTCGACGCCGCCCTGCACGCCGCCCTGCTCACCGGTGACGGCGCCGCGGGCCTTCCGTGGGCCTGGGAGGACGTCACCCTGCACGCCGCCGGGGCCACCGCGCTGCGGGTGCGCCTCGCACCGGCCACCGACGGCGGCGGCCTGGCCGTCGCCGTCGCCGACCCCGAGGGTCGTCCGGTCGCCACCGCCGGCCGTCTGCGCGCGCGCCCCGTCG
>NZ_JAMXSG010000341.1:0-5201 GCF_024124365.1 Pseudonocardia sp. McavD-2-B | reverse complement strand
CCGGGAAGAGCGCGGCGGCGTCGCCGCCGTCGGCCAGCGCGGTCGTCGCCCCGGCGGCGGCGTCGGCGGACTCCGCGGCCGCGGCGACGTGCCGGTCGAGGGAGGCCTGGTCGTGGGTGTGCGCGGCGACGGTCCCGGTCGGCACGTGGTGCAGCTCGACCGTGCGGCAGGGGCGGCGGAACACCGCGGCGGTGGCGACGGCGTAGAGCGCGAGCTGCCGGGAGTCCGCGGCGTCGGCCGCGGTCGGCACCCGGCGCCCGGTCTTGAAGTCGACGACGACGGCCTCGCCGTCGCGCGCGTCGATCCGGTCGACCCGGCCCTCGACCAGCAGCGGCCCGGCGGGGGCCCGCACCCACCGTTCGACGGCGAGCGGCTCGTCCCGCCCGGCCGGGCCGTCGACGGCGGCGGCCAGCCAGTCCCGGGCGCGCTCGCGGTACCGGGCGGCCTGGGCGTCGTCGGCGAACCCCTCGCCGATCCAGTGCCGGTCCACCAGGGACGCGGCCTGCTCCGGGGTGCGCCGCTCGGCGGGCAGGGCCGCCAGCGACCGCAGCGCCAGGTGCACGACCGCACCGATCGTGGTGTGGGCGAACCCGCCGCTGCGCGGCGGGGCCGGGCGGTCGACGTGCAACATCCGGTAGCGGCGCGGGCAGGCGTCCCAGGTGTCGAGCCGGGCCGGGGTGACCCGGTGCAGCGCGGTCGCACCGAAGCCGGGGTCGAGCAGGTCCAGGCCGAGCTGACCGTCCGGGGTCCCGGTGGCGGGAGCGGTGGTCCGGGCCATGGGCGCCACGGTACTCCGGGACGGTCACCGACCGTCGATCACTCCCGGCGACGCACCGTCACGCGGTGCCGCCGGATCCGCCGTGCAGCACGGGGACGCCGGTGGCCCGTTCGGTCAGTGCCGCGTAGACCTCCGGGTCGGTCGTCTCCTCGGCGAGCGGGGTCGTCTTGTTCGTGCCGTGGTAGTCGCTGGAGCCGGTCGTGAGCAGGCCGTGCTCGACGGTGATCCCGCGCAGCAGCTCGCGGTCGGCCGGGGCGTGGTTCGGGTGGTCGACCTCGATCCCGCCCAGCCCCCAGCCGACGAGGTCGACGAGCACCGACGGCTCCACGACCACACCGCGCTTGCGGGCCAGTGGGTGCGCGAACACCGCGACCCCGCCCGCCGCGACGATCATCTCGACGGCCGTCTCGACCCGGGTGTCGGCCCGCGGCACGTAGTAGGGGCTGTCGTTGTGCAGCAGCTCGGAGAAGGCCTCGTCGACCGACCCGACGACGCCGGCCGCGACGAGCGCCCGGGCCAGGTGCGGCCGGCCCGCACTGCCGCCCTCGGGCAGGTGTGCGAACACGGTGTCGACGTCGACCGGGTACCCGTCGGCGGCCATCCGCCCGATCATCGTCTCCAGTCGCTGCACGCGCTCGGACCGCAGCCGCTCCTGCTCCGCGACGATCGCGGCGTGCTCCGGGTCGAACAGGTAGCCGAGCAGGTGTACCGAGCAGCGCGGCTCGCCCGTGCGGCCGGTCGGGCTCAGGCAGGAGAACTCCGCGCCGCGCACCAGCGCGAGACCGGCCGGCAGCGCGGCCCCCGCCTCGGCCCACCCGGCGGTGGTGTCGTGGTCGGTGATCGCGACGACGTCGAGCCCCGCGGCGCCGGCCGCCCGGACCAGCCCGGCCGGGGAGTCGGTGCCGTCGGACGCGGTGGAGTGGGCGTGCAGATCGATGACGGACACGTGACCGACACTAGCGCCGCGCGGCGCGCGCGCATCCCGCGACGGGACACACGGGTCAGCGCCGCCAGCGCGGTTTGGCGAGCATGCCGGTCGCGCGGGTCTTGCCCTTCTCCCCGAAGACCAGCTCGGAGAGCGCCTCGTAGATCTCCTCGGGGCGCGGCATGTAGTCGATGCGGTTCAGCGCCTGGATCTGGCCCGCGGACTCGACGACCATCGTCCCGTAGCCGAGCATGCGCCCGGACAGCGAACGCTGGAACGTCAGGTCGGTGACCTTGCCCAGGGGCATCATGCCGACGTTGTGCACGATGATCCCCTGGGCGATCATCACCCGCTTGTCGGTGATCACGATCCGCTCGATCCACCAGAGGATCGACAGCGCCGTGTAGCGCAGGACCGCGACGACGACCAGGTAGAACGCCAGGTTGTCGACCACGACGTCCAGCACCGGGTCGACCCCGGGCCGGTCGAGCAGCTGCTCGACACCGATCACCACGAGGATGAACAGCGCCGTCTGCCAGATGTGTTTGACCATCACCGCCCAGTGCTGGCGCACACGGATGACGCGCCGCTCCGTGGGGAGCAGGTACTCGTCGATCTCCCGGGGCGCGAGCACGGGCTCAGATCAGGTTGGTGACGAAGGTCGAGACGGACTGCGCCGCGTCGTAGAGGATGTTGCCCACGTTCGAGACCGAACCGGCCGCACCATTGGGATTGGTGATCACCAGGAAGATCCCCAGCGCCACCGCTACCAGGATCAGGATCTTCTTCACGTTCCCTGCCCACCCGTTTCTCGGTGTGTCGGACACACAGACATGTCATTGGTACCGGAGGGCCGACTGGCCCCGGTACCGGCACCCGAGCAGCGTACCGTCGTTCCGGATGACCGACAGTAGCCGACACGTCGCCTGCGTGGGTGGAATCGTGTTCGACCCGGACGGACGATTGCTGCTCGTCCGCAGGGCGAACGAGCCTGGTCGGGGGCTCTGGTCGGTCCCCGGCGGCCGGGTCGAGGCGGGCGAGAGCGAGCACGAGGCCGTGGTCCGCGAGCTCGCCGAGGAGACCGGTCTGACGGTCGTCCCCGGGCGCCTGGCCGGGGTGGTCCTCCGCGGCCCGTACCGGATCGCCGACTACCTCTGCACCCTCGCGACCGGCGACGGCATCCCGCGGGCCGGCGACGACGCCACCGACGCCCGGTTCGTCGACCGGGCGGACTACGCGACGCTGGCCGTCGTCGAGGGCCTGACCGAGACCCTCGGCGGCTGGGACTGCCTGCCCCGGACCTGACCGCCACGGCGGGTGCCCGTCCGGCCCCGCGGTATGCGTGTGGGTGACACACGACGGCCCCCGCTCCGGGACGGAGTCGGGGGCCGGTGCCGGCGTGGTGTGCCGCGGGTCAGACCTGCGGCGTGGGGCGGCCGGGTTGCTCCCCGCCGCGGCTGTCGCCGTAGGACCGCTTGGGCACCATGACCTTGCGGCGGAAGGTGCACACGACGGTGCCGTCCTGCTTGTAGCCGCGGGTCTCGACGTACACGACGCCGCGGTCGTCCTTCGACTTCGACGGGGTCTTGTCGAGGACCTCGGTCTCGCCGTAGATCGTGTCGCCGTGGAAGGTCGGCTTCGTGTGCTTGAGCGACTCGACCTCGAGGTTCGCGATCGCCTTGCCCGACACGTCCGGCACGGACATGCCCAGCAGCAGCGAGTAGATGTAGTTGCCGACCACGACGTTCTTGCCGAAGTCGGTCGTCTCCTCCGCGTAGTGCGCATCCATGTGCAGCGGGTGGTGGTTCATGGTGAGGAGGCAGAACAGGTGGTCGTCGTACTCGGTGACCGTCTTGCCGGGCCAGTGCTTGTAGACCGCACCGACCTCGAACTCCTCGTAGTAGCGCCCGAACTGCACCGTTCACGCTCCCATCACGCTGTCGATTCGTTGCGGGAGTAATCTATCCGGTGGCCCGCACGAGGAAGGGCGGTCCGGCTCACACGTGCACGGTCGGGGATGTCACATCACAGTGACATCCGCCGGCGCACGGACGAGACACAGGACGTCCACCGGAACAGCTAGGGAGGTGAGTGCGGTGTCCGCGTCCCAGACACCGGCGAGCAGTAGGTGCCGCCTCCCGCTGCACACGGCCCCGGAGTACGTCACGGGCTGATCCCGGCGGGAGGCGAGTTCCGGCCCGGCGGCCGCCCTGCGCGGTCGCACCGTTCCCCGGTGCCGCTCGCCCCCGAGCCGCACCGGCACGCCCGGAGGTGGTCCTCGTGATGCCCTCGCTCTCCCAGCTCCGCCCCACCATCCGCCCGTCCCGCCGCGCCGAGCGCGCCGCGGCGCGGGCCGCCGCGAGCCCGCCCGTCCGGCTGCGTGTCCCGCTGTCCGCCTACGTCGTCGACTGCGCCGTCTACGTCGACGGCCGCCGGCTCCCCGGCCGCTGGACCCACGACGAGGCGATCGCCGAGGTCCGCGAGCGCGGCGAGGGCTTCGTCTGGATCGGGCTGCACGAGCCGGACTCCGAGCAGATCGCCGGCGTCGCCGATACCTACGGGCTGCACGAGCTCGCCGTCGAGGACGCGGTGCACGCGCACAACCGCCCCAAGCTCGAGCGCTACGACGACACGCTGTTCATGGTGCTCAAGACCGTCCGCTACGTCGGGCACGCCGACCCGACGACGTCGAACGAGATCGTCGAGACCGGTGAGGTCATGGCCTTCCTCGGGCGCGACTTCGTCGTGACCGTCCGGCACGGCCGCCACACCGGCCTGCGGGAGGTACGGCGGCGGCTCGAGGACGACCCGGAGCAGCTGTCCCTCGGCCCGGCGGCGGTGCTGCACGCCATCGCCGACCACGTCGTCGACTCCTACATCGAGGTCTGCGGGCAGATCGAGGACGACATCGACGCCGTCGAGGCCGAGGTGTTCTCGCCGCGCTCGACGATGAACCCCGAGCAGATCTACGTCATGAAGCGCGAGATCCTCGACCTGCGTCGTGCGGTGATGCCGCTGGTCGGGCCGATGCGCAAGCTCGCCGAGGGCTACAGCGCGCTGGTCCCGCACGACGTGCGGTCCTACTTCCGCGACGTCGACGACCACCTCGGCGGCGTCGCCGAGCAGGTGGCCGGTTTCAACGAGCTGCTGACCACCCTGGTCGACGCGGTCCTCGCGAAGATCAGCATGCGGCAGAACAACGACATGCGGAAGATCACCGCCTACGCGGGCCTGATCTCCGTGCCGACGATGATCGCCGGCGTCTACGGCATGAACTTCGACTCGATGCCCGAGCTGCACTGGGACTTCGGGTACCCGATGGTCCTGATCGTCATCGCGACGCTGTGCGGGCTGCTGTACCGCAACTTCCGCCGCAACGGCTGGCTGTAGGCCCGGGACGCCCGCCGGTCAGACCCGGCGGGTGCCCGTCGGCGGGGTCGGCGGCTCGTCGTCCCCGGCGGGCGGGAGCGCGTCCCCGGGGCGTGGCCGCGGGGGGCC
>NZ_JAMXSG010000340.1:0-5211 GCF_024124365.1 Pseudonocardia sp. McavD-2-B | reverse complement strand
GGCTGCACTCCGCTGCCGCGGACCTGCCCCCGGCCGAGCTGGAGGCCGCGCACTACCGTCAACACATCGGCCAGCCCGAGTCAGAGCACTCAACCCGATAGCTCTCCGGACACGCCGGGGCGGTTCAGTTCCGCGCGCACCTGGTCGACGAGGCGACCGGCCCCGGCGGTCCATGGCGGGTCGCCTGCGACCCTCGGGGCCGGGCCCGACCGCTGGCCGCCGACCCGCCGAAGGGCAGTTGGGACGCTGCCGGCATGCACACCCCGAGCTACGTCCCGCCGGCTGCGGGAAACGGCGCTCGGATCTATTACTCGGGCCGGGCGAACGCCAAGCTTTACGGGCCCAGGAGCAGGTACGCGATCGGCGTGCTGGAGCACGTCGACGGCCAGTGGCGGCGGCGCGGAGCGCCGGTGCTGGAGGGCAGCGGCCCGCGATGGAGCGTGCTCGAACCGCGCGTCGTTCACTCCGGGGGTCGCTACCGGATGTGGTATCAGGCCAACCCGCACGAGATCGGTCCCGGCGAGCACCCCGACTACGAGCTGCACTGCGTCGAGAGCGAGGACGGCCTGACCGGTTGGACACCGCCGCGCGTGTTCGCCGGGCCGGACGAGGGCTTCTTCGACATCGCGATCGCGCCGCGCGGCGACAGGTGGGTGATGCTGCTTGCACGCGGGTCCGACCTGCACGACACAGGCGGCTTCCCGCCGCAGGGCCTCTGGTGGAGCACAGCGGCGCGTCCCAGCGCCGACCGCGCGGACTGGTCGCGACCGCGGCGGTTCCTCGACACCGACGCGCCGGGTACTCCAATCTGGATGGCCCGCGGAACCTACGGACCGGGGCTCGCCTTCGATCCTGCCAACCCCGCTCGCGCCACGGTGCTACTGACGGGCGTCCGAGACGCCCCGCGATGGCCCCGCCTGATGCTCGGGCGGGTCGCCCGGCTGCGTCGCCCGCCGGTGCCCGCACCGTTCTACCTGTCGGTGGCGTCCCTGACGCTTGATCTGCCGACCTGCTGATCGATGCCGCTTACACGGCCGGAGTCCAGATCGACGTAGGGCTCAGCGTGCGGGACCCCGACGGCGCGGCCGCACCGGGATCGCGTCCACCACGTCACGACGCGGATGCTTCTGTGGCCGCTCACCAGCCTTCACCGGCGATAGCAACGACGCGATCGGCGTGCTGGTGCACACCGACGGCCGGCCCGCGGGCAGGTGTTGGAGCTGGCCCTGCAGCCTGGGGGTGGCCGCACTCGTCGGAGACCACCCGCACTCCGGCTCTGCATACCTCGTGGACAGGGACCGTGAAGCGATGGTCGACGGTCGCGGTGGTCGACGCCTACGGTCGTTGTCGTGGATCTTCGGCGGCGCATCTCGGACCGTCACGGCGAGTTCCTGCTCTTCGCCGTGACCCCGCCCCGGAAGTCGACCTCGCCGCAGCGGGTGGAGGAGATCGCCGACGCCACGATTGCCCGGTTGCGCCCACTGGGCCTGGATGGCCTCGTGCTCTACGACATCGACGACGAGAGCGATCGCAATGCCGAACAGCGGCCGTTCCCGTTCGTGTCGACGTTAGACCCGGCCGACTACCTCGCGCGGTACCTCACCACGTGGACCGCACCCGCGGTGATCTACCGGGTGGTGGGCAAGTATCCCGAAGCCGAACTGCGGCCCTGGCTCGACGCCCAGGATCCCGAGCAGGTGCTCTCGGTATTCGTCGGCGCCTCCTCGCGGGACAAGGAGGTCGCGATGTCGCTGAAGCAAGCCCACGCACTGCGGGCTCAGACCAGCCCGGAGCTGGCGGTCGGGGGAGTCGCCATCCCGGAACGACATACCCGCAGCGGCGACGAACACCTAAGGCTGCTCGCGAAACAGGACGCCGGATGCAGGTTCTTCATCACCCAGGTCGTCTACGACGTGAACGCGGCCAAGAACGTCGTCTCCGACTACCGCCTCGAGTGCATCGCCCGCGGCGTCGACCCGGTGCCGATCGTGTTCACCTTCACCGTCGTGGGCTCGACGAAGACCCTGGAGTTCCTGAGCTGGCTCGGGGTGGAGGTACCGCGCTGGATCCAGAACGATCTGATCCACTCCGACGACGTGCTCTCCACCTCCTACGAGCAGTCTTTGTCCTGTGCCCTCGACCTCATCACCTTCTGCCGGCGGCTCGGTGTCCCGTTCGGGCTCAACATCGAGAGTGTGTCCAGCCGCCGCGCCGAGATCGAGCAGGCCGTCCAGCTCGCCGCCCGGCTGGGGCAGGAACTACACCGCCCGCGCCGATGACTCAGTGGTCATCGTCGGCCGGTGGCACCGCCTGCCTGCTCTGGTGCCCGGCATCATGACCGGCTGGCGGACTGGCACAGGGTCTGGGCTGGTTGCTGCGACAACGAGCCTCCCGCCCCGGGCTGCGCCCCAATCGCGAAGCCGCGCGGTCCTTTGTCCGAGGGCGCCACGCTGAGAAGCCAGTGCACGAGGAAGCGCTGGGGTCAGTCAGGGTGAGCGGCGATGGTCAGTGCGGTGACGTAGGGCTCGTCCAGCCCGCCGTCGGGAAACGTAGCGCGCAGGGATCTGACCTCGTCGGCAAGGAAGCGCTCCCGCTCGTCGTCGGGCATCGCGACGACATAAGACTGAGTGGCGAGGTTCGCCACGTGCCGGTCGGGGCTTGAAGGGCGGGTCCAACGAAACGAGTGGTGCTCCGCCACGAGGCCGAACGGAGCTTCACCAAGCCGCTCACCGAGGTCGGAACCAGCGAAACCGTGGTAGCGGGGCGCCGCTTGTCGGAGGCGGTCCCGCTGCTCAGACACCCAGCCAACGGTGAAGTCGGGGACGTTCCACCACACAGCGAGACGCCCGCCTGGTCGCAGCACTCGCATCGCCTCGGGCACGGACCGCTGGGGGTCAGTCCAGTGCAGCGCCTGAGCGTAGGTCACCAAGTCGAACGAGTCGTCACTGAAGGGAAGCTTGTCGCCCGATGACTGCACGGTATCGACGCCGGGCAACGCCTCCCTCAGCTGGGCAAGCATGTTGTCCGCCGGGTCGACCGCCACCACCGAAGCGCAACAGGCGTGCAGCACGGCTGTCGCGATACCCGTGCCCGCTCCGATGTCTGCGGCGAACACTTCGTCGAGCGGTGTCGCGAGCGCATCGGCGATCCGCTCGTACACCTGTGCGGGGTAGATCGGGCGGTGGCCTGCGTATGCACTGGCCACCTTGTCGAATAGCTCGCTGGCACGCTCCTGCCTGGCACCACCGTCCGTCATGTCCCTGCATCTCCTTCGAATGACTCATTCGACTAGTTGACGTGCTCGCTCGACGTCTGGTCGGCGACTTGACCGTGAAGCTTCGCAAGTCGTTTCTCCCTGCTCGCTTGCCGCCGAGCAGACCGCGTTTGCCGTTCTGACTCATCAGTATGAGGAACGGGCTCTTGGACACGGCAAGTCCTCGGGCGCGCCGGATTGTCGCTTCGTCGATGTCGCCGTAGGCGGATAAGAAGGGCCCGGCGCTGCCGCCCGGAAGCAGTACCCAGGCGGCGGCGAGGTCGGCTGCGGGGTCGCCGGCGGCCAGCGCGCGTCGCCTACGGACGTCGGCGCGGTCAGGATGCGCGTCGGTGACCTGGCCGGCCTTCGCAGTGGCCCTCAACGACTCCACGGCGCGTACTCGACCGTGTACGCGTTCGGGTACGCTCAATGGTGTGTGGGTGCCTGAGGTGTTGTCGTTTCGTGAGTTCCGTACGGCGTTGGCGGCGACGTTGAAGCGGGTGCAGGACCCGAATGCGGAACCGGTGTTCGTCGGTGCTCATCGCAAGCCCGAGGCGGTGGTGATGTCGGTGGCCCGCTACGAACAGCTCATCGGGGCGGCACAGCGACGGGCCGATGTCGACGAGGCCCTCGCCTCGGTCCGCGCCGAGGGCCTGGAGCCGAGCGCGGAGGGCCTGGCTCTGCTCGACGGTGTCGCCGCCGGCTCGGTCAGCACCGGCGAGGCTCGTGAGCGTGTCCTGGCCCGCTACCGCCGTTGACCGGCCCGGACCCCTACCTCGACCTCGCCACCGGTGTCCTGCGGAACCGGCTGGGGATCACCGATCCGGGAGAGCTCGCCCAGGCCGAGGCCGAGCTCACCGCGCTACGCCTGATCGAGCTGCGCCAGGCGCCGCTACCCGGACGCTACGACCTGGACCACCTGCAGGACTTCCACCACCACATCTTCAGCGACCTCTACGACTGGGCCGGTCAGCTGCGCACCGTGTCCATCGGCAAGGGACAGCTGTTCTGCCTGCCCCAGCACCTCGAGACCTTCGCCGCCGACATCTTCGACCGCCTCCACTCCGAGCAAGTCCTGCGCGGGCGTGACCTCGACGGCTTCGTCACCGGCCTGACCGAGCTACTGGGCGACATCAACGCCCTGCACCCGTTCCGGGAGGGCAACGGGCGCACCCAGCGGGCGTTCCTGGCCCAGCTCGCCCACAACGCCGGCTACGAGCTGCGCTGGACCACGATGGACCCCGCCGAGAACAACCGAGCCTCCGCGCTCTCGCTGGCCGGTGACACCACCGCCCTGCACACCATGCTCGCCCGCCTCATCAGGCCACTCCGTCAGCCACCCCAATCGCGGCCGGCCTCCAGCGACAGCTGAGCAGCGCCTCCGCCTCGACCTCGGCCCGATTCTCGAGGGGCGTGCCGCTTGTGCCGGGTCGGCAACGCGTTCCTGTCGGTTTGTCCGCCGAGCCTGGCTTGGCGGGCCTAAAGAATTGTCGGCCCCCTGTCGCACACTGAGTCCTATCCCCGGTGCTGTGCGAGAGGACCGTGATGTCAGACCCCGTCATCGTGGCAGGAACCGCCCTGTCCCGTGAGCTTCAGTCAGCGTTCCGCAACGCATGCGGCGCCCGCCGGAGCGAGTGGGTCGAGCGGGAGAACGAGGCACTGACCGCCCTACGGATCCTGGCCACCTACCTCGCCTACCACCCGGGAAGCGCCACCGCCCGGGCCATCACGACAACACTGGCCCGCACTATCTCTAATCCGGGGGAATGCATGTCCCCCGCAGAGCATCCGCTACCCTCGGCACCGAGCATCAATACAGCAGAGGGTGACACAGTGAGCCTTTGCCAACCTGATGGACGAGCAGGTCAGCTGGCGTGCGGCGTGGCGTGACCTCGAAAGGGTGAAGCTCCTGGTAGACGGGCGATTGCCTAGATCAATCCGCCTGACCAGGAGCTTCA
>NZ_JAMXSG010000033.1:0-29621 GCF_024124365.1 Pseudonocardia sp. McavD-2-B | reverse complement strand
TCGCCGCCTACCACCGCGACGAGGCGGCCCGGCAGGACCGGGTCGCGGACGCCTCGCGTCCCGTCGTCCCCGACGAGCAGACCGGCGACGACGAGCTCACCGGCACCTCGCCGCTCTGCCGCGCCGCGGACGTCGTCCGGCTCGGCCCGCTCACCGCGGCCGGACCGCAGTGCGACGACGACCCGTGGATCGCCGGCCAGGTCGAGGACGCGATGCGCCGCGGCGGCCTCGACCGCCCCGTCGGCTGACCCGGCCTACGGCTCGAGCACCGTCAGTCCCAGCGCCGCGCAGATCGCGCCCGCCTGGGTGGGGGAGACGATCGCCCCGCGCAGCTCGCGCGGGGTGTCCGGGGTGACCTCGCCGAGGTCGCAGCCCCGCAGGTCGGCGCCGTCGAGCCGGGTGGACCGCAGCACCGTGCCGCGCAGCCGGCACCGCTCGAACCGGACGTCGCGCAGGTCGGCGCCGGACAGGTCGGCCTCGGACAGGTCGCAGTCGGCGATCCGCAGTCCCCGCATCGCCACGTCGCGCAGGTCCGCCAGCTGCAGCGAGCAGTCGTCCAGGACGAATGACGCCGACAGCCCACGCAGTCCGCGCAGGACGGTGCCGATCATCCGGCAGCCGGTGAACCGGGTGTCGCCGAGGGTCGCCCCGGCCAGCCGGGCCCCGGACAGGTCGACCCCGCCGAGCACGGCGTCGGTCAGGTCCGCCTCACGCAGATCGGCCCCGGCCAGCGACGTCCCGGTGATCCGCGCCCGGTCCAGCCGCACGCCGCGCAGATCCGCCCCGGCGAGCGAACCGCCCCGCAGGACCAGTCCGGCGAGGTCGGTCTCCCGCAGGTCGGTCTCGTCGAGGACGGCCGAGCCGACCTCCACGCCGTCCCGGGCCGCCGCGAGCAGGTCCTCCGCCGTCGTCACCGCCGTCACGGGCGACAGCGTGGCACGGTCAGGACGCGGCGGGTGCGTCCGGGCCCACCGGCAGGCAGCGCACCGGGTTCGCGTGGGCGGGGTCGAGCGCGTTGAGCACGTGCTGCAGCGTGACCGGGTCGAACGCGACGGCGACGTGCTCGGCGAGGTCGGTGGGGCAGCCGTCCTGCAGGACGATGTTGTGCGCGCCGTCGAGCAGGCCCGAGGTGTAGGGGACGACCAGCTCGTCGTAGCGGGTGAGGATCATCGTGTAGTCGACGCCGCCGGCGCGGGGCCCGCCGTCGGAGTTCATGCGCTGCAGGAAGTCCGAGCCGCGCAGGAACTGCCGGCAGGACGCGCACAGCGGGTCGAGGACGGTGCCGACCGCCGGGCCGAGGCCGAGCTGCTCACCGGTGCGGTTGAGGAACGCCAGCCCGGCGGTGCTCGTGCCGTCCCAGAGCGGGGTCAGGCCGACGTAGCGCCGGACCTCGTCGGCGCCCCCGAGGAACCGGACGTAGTGGTTCGGCATCAGCGAACCCTCGGAGTGGCCGACGATGTCGACCTTCGCGGCACCGGTGGCCCCGCGGACCCGGTCGACGAACGCGGCGAGCTCGGCGGCGCTGTCCTCCATCGGGGCGAGCCCGCCGACCTGGGTCAGCGGCGGCGGGGCCAGGGGGTTGCGGCCGTAGGTCAGGGAGAACACGCAGTAACCGCGCTGGGCCAGCTGCGGGGCCATGTAGGCCCAGTTGTTCCCCTGGTTGGCCGAGAGGCCGTGGACGAGGACGACCGGCTCCGGGTGCGCCTCCGACGGCCGGCAGCCCCAGTCGTTCGACCCGGGCGGGGAGGGGTCCAGCAGGTCCTGCACCGACGCGACCTGCTCGGGCTCCGGTGCCGCCGCCTGGGCGGGCGGGACCAGCGCGAGGCCGACCGTGCACACCGCGACCGCGATCGAGACGACCGCCGCCCACCTGCGCCGGTCGTTGCCCTGTCCAGCCACCAGCCGCCTCCTCGGATGCCGTCGTCACGAGGATCAACGACGACGGTCACCGGAGGTTGCGCACCGTCACCGGACAGGGCCGTCCGGGGGAGGGGTGGCTACTCCGTCCGATCCTGCCCGGTGCTCCCGTCCGGCTCCGTGGTCCCGTCGTGCCGGGGGACCTGGTCCTGGCGGGGACGTCCGCCGCGGCGCATGTTCCCGTTGGTGGTCCGCCGGGTCGGGTCGACCAGGCGTTTCCACTTGGCCTGGGCCGCCTGTCGGCTCGACAGCTGGGCCTGGACGGCGTCGGCGACCTCCTTCCAGGTCATCCCGCCGGCCCGCAGGGTGCGGATCAGGTCGCGCTCGTAGTAGTCGGCCAGCCGGCGCATCTCCTGCACCAGGGCGTACCAGGCGGCCGCCCCGTCGTGGGTGAGGACGCCGTCGGCCGCCCGTCCCTTCATCCCGTCCAGTTGTTCGGTGATGGACTCCCGCTTCTTCGCGATCGAGGGGTCGGCCCGTTCCAGCCAGCGCTGCGCTTCCTCGTACCTCATGATGTCAATGGTTCATTGACGCGTACGCGCAGTCAACCGTTGCACGACATCGGCGTGTCGCAGGGGAGCGGGCCACGACGACGGCCGCGGTGCCGGCGACCGGGCCACGCGCCGGTGGCACCACGGGTGCCCCGGGGTACCCGTCGTCGCCGGAGGCGGCCCAGGAGGCGCTGGGAGCGCCCTGGACGGCTCTGTGCGGGCCGCCGCGGTGGGGATGGACCATCCGGCGGCCACGCACGACCGGGCCGGTCCAGGGGCCGCTGAACCTCCCGGGCGCAGCCGGACGGGGGCGAACCGGGATGCCCCCACGGCTGTCGAGACCCGCTCGTGGTCCGGGTGCCTGCCGCCGCCTTGGCTTCTTCTGGTGTCAATCGTTCATTGACGCTTGCTCGTGGTCACCGAAACGACGACAACAAAATCGCCAAGACCAGACCGGGCCGGCCCGGGGGAGCGTCCGTCAGGCGAGGGGGAGGCTGAAGCCGTCGTGGGTCCGGAGGAACCCGAGGCGCTCGTAGAACCGGTGGGCGTCGGTACGGGACCGGTCGGAGGTGAGCTGGACGAGCGCCGCGCCACGTCGACGGGCCTCGTCGACGGCGTACCGGACCATGGTCGCCCCGAGCCCGTCGCCGCGCCGGCCCGCGGCCACCCGGACGGCCTCGATCCGTGCCCGCAGCGCGCCGCGGCGGGCCAGGCCCGGCAGCAGGCTGAGCTGCAGGGTTCCGACGACCGTGCCGTCGTCGTCGGCGACCAGGAGCAGGTGTCGCGGGTCCGCGTCGAGCTCGGCGAACGCGGCGAGGTAGGGCGCCAGGTCCTCCGGGGTCTCCCGGGTGGCGCCGAGCGGGTCGTCGGCCAGCAGCGCGACGACGGACGGCACGTCACGGGCCGTGGCCCGGCGCAGGACGGGTACGGGCACGGCGGGACCTCTCGACGCGGGACGGCGGGGGAGCGGGCTCCGGAGAGTGTCCCGGAGTGATGTCGTGCGGCCGGGCTGGGAGTCCGCCGGGTCAGCGGTCACCATGACGGGCATGTCCCTCGACACCCGCGACCGGGCCGACGGCACCACCCCCGCCGCCGCGTCCGCTCCCGTTCCGACCGGCGGCGACCCCGTCACGGTCTCGTTCACCCGTCGCGCCGACCCCGGTCACGCCGCGGAGATGACCGCCTGGATCCGCTCCGGCCTGCTCATGGCCGAGGGGTTCCCCGGCTTCCTCGGCGGCGGCTGGGTCCGCAGCCGCGACGGCTCCGACGAGTGGCACATGCTGGCCCGCTTCGACTCCCCGGAGTCGCTCGGGCGCTGGGAGGCGAGCCCCGAGCGCCGCTGGTGGCTCGGGTCCGCCCAGGGCCTGGCGGAGATGACCCGGGCCGAGCGCCGCACCGGGATCGAGGGCTGGTTCGACCAGCCCACCGCGGTGGAGACGGCCGGCCCGCCCCAGGTCACACCGCCGCGCTGGAAGCAGGCGACGACGATCTGGCTCGTCTTCTTCCCGATGAACCTCCTGGCCACGGTGACCCTCGGCGCACTGCTCGCGGACTGGCCCGTCGTGCCGCGGCTGGCGGTCACGACGATCGTCCTGACCCCGGTCATGGTGTACGTGATGCTGCCCTGGATCACCCGTGTGCTGGGGTGGTGGCTGCAGGGCAGGCGGTTCCGCGACCGGCACCGCGTCCCGGTGGGCTGATCACCCCCGGGGGCTCCCCGGATCACGCGGAGCGAGGCCGCTACCGTCGTTCGGTGCTCACCTCCGAAGCGACGGTCGCCGCGCCGGCTCCGGTCGACACGCTCCGCGACCGTCGACGCCTGCACTGGGCGGGCCGGCTCGGTCTCCTGGCGTTCGTGCTCGCCGTCGCGGTGCCCTTCCTGCCCGTGGTGCAGCACACGACCACGATCGTCTGGCCGTCGGTGGCGGACGGCACCGCCGACGTCAACGCGCCGCTGGTCGCGCTGCGCCCGGAGACGATGTCGGTGGTCGTCCCCGCCGACGCGATCCGCAGCCTCGACGACCGCGCCGACGGCTCCGCCACGGTGCTGTCGACCGTCCCGCCGGAGTCGCCGGAGGGCGCCCGCTCCGGGATGGTCCTGACCGTCGCCGACGGCCAGCTGGCGCTGGTCGACCGCGGCCAGCAGCTCGCGACGGCGCCGCTGCGGGCCGGCCCGTCGGAGGTCCGGATCACCTCCGACGGCACGTCCACCACGATCGACCTGGGCTCCGGGGCGCAGACCTTCGAGGGGGACCTGCGGCCGCAGGTCGTGGGGATCTACTCCGACCTGGACACCGCGCTCGACCCGACGGCCGGCACCGCGGTCCGGATCACCCCGGACACCCGCTTCGACACCAGCCCGTCGGTGTGGAAGACCGCGGCCACCGTCGTCGCCGCGGTGGCGCTGCTGGGCTCGCTGCTCGCGCTGGCCGGCGTCGACCGGCACCTGGGCCGCAGCCCGCACCGGGCGGGCCGCGACGCCATCGGCGGTCTCGCCGGGCGGTGGCCGCCGCGGCTGCGCCGCTGGTGGTCCCGTGCGAGGCCCCGGCCGATCGACCTGATCGTCACGGTGGTGCTGGTCGGGTGGGCGGCGATCGGGGGCCAGACCTCCGACGACGGGTTCACCCTCGGCATCGTCCGCGACGTCCCGACCTCGGGCTACGTCGGCAACTACTACCGCTGGTACGACGCCGCGGAGGCGCCGTTCGGCTGGTTCTACGATCTCTACGCGCTGTGGGTGCGGGTCTCGGACTCGCTGCTGTGGCTGCGGCTTCCCTCGGTGCTGATGGGGATCATGGCCTGGTGGCTGGTCTCCCGGGGCCTGCTGCCGCGCCTGGGCCGTCAGGCCCGCCGCTCGCGGGCGGCGACCTGGGCCGCCGGGATGGTGTTCCTGGCGTTCTGGATGGCCTACAACTCCGGGCTGCGGCCCGAGCCGGTCGTCGTCGTGTGCTCGCTGCTCGCCCTGGTGTGCGTGGAGCGGGCGCTGGCCCTGCAGCGGCTGCTGCCGGTCGCCCTGGGGCTGTTCGCGGCGTCGATGGCGGTCGGGGCGAACCCGGCCGGGCTGATCGCGATCGCGCCGTTCATCGCCGGCGTGCGTCCGCTGTGGCACCTGCTGTCGGCCCGGGTGCGGGCGGTCGGCGCCGTCCCCGTTCTCGCCCCGCTGCTGGCCTCCGGCACCGCGATCCTGATGATCGCCTGGGCGGACCAGAGCTGGGCAGCGGTCGTCGACTCCACCCGACTGCGGTCCGACATCGGCCCGGACTGGCCCTGGTACACCGAGATCGCCCAGCGCTACGCGCCCCTGTTCGAGGGGCTCGCAGACGGATCCATCGCCCGTCGGTTCCCGATCCTGCTGGTCATCCTCTGCCTGCTGGCGTGCGTCGTCGTGCTGATCCGGCGCAACCGGATCCCCGGTGCCGCGCTCGGGCCCGCCCAGCGCCTCATCGGCAGCACCGTGATCGCGCTGCTGATCTTCGCGCTCACCCCGACCAAGTGGACCCACCACTTCGGGGATCTGGTCGGTCTGGGCTCGGGCATGGTGGCGCTCGCCGCGATCGCCACCGGCTCGGACGTCCTGCGCTCGCTGCGCAACCGGCTCGCGTTCCTGTCCGCGGTGTTCCTGGTGGCGGCGCTGTCCGCGGCCGGGCCGAACCTGTGGTGGTACACGAACAACTGGGGCGTGCCCTGGGCCGGCGAGCAGGTCACCGTCGCCGGCTACGAACTCTCCACGATCCTGCTGCTCGTCGCGCTGCTGCTCGCCGCGGGGGCCGGGGTCGAGCACCTGCGCGGGATCCGCGAGGAACGGCACCCCGACCAGTTGGCGGGTGTCGAGCGCGCGCTGGGCCGGATCCCGCTGCTCGGGCGCTGGGTCCGGGCCCGGGACTGGCGCCGCGACGCGTCATCGGCGCTGCGGGCGACCCGGCGGCTGCGGCTGACCTCGGCGCCGCTGGCGGTGCTGTGCGGGCTGCTCGTCACGTTCAACGTGTGGTCGATGGTCTCGGCCGTCCAGGACCGCTCCGGCACGTGGACGATGGGTGCCGACGCGCTGTCGCACCCGTTCGGTGGGTCCTGCGGGCTCGCCAGTCAGGTGTTCGCCGAGCGCAGGCCCGTCGACGGCGTGCTGCCCCCCGCCCCGGAGCCGACCGGAATGGCCGCGCCGGCCCGCTCCGGGCTGCTCCCGACCGTCGCGCCGCCGCCCCCGCCGGGGGAGCCGACCTCGACCCCGGCACCGCTGGCCCCGGGGGTGGTCCCCGCCAACAGCCCCGACGCGCAGCTGCTCGACCCCAACAGCGGGGGCAGCGGCTTCGTCCGCGACGGGATCCCGCCGACCGGCGGCGGCACCGGCGCCTCCGGGTTCGAGTACGTCCTGTCCGGTGGGCTCGGCAGCGACGCGGCACCCGCGTTCGGCAGCTACGTGCCCCGCAGCGACCGCAACACCGGCACCCTGCGCACCCCGTGGGTGATGCTGACCGCCGAGCAGCGCGCCGGCACCACGCCGCTGGTCGTCACGGCAGCCGGGCGCCTGGGCAACGGGAACCGGCTCACCGTCCAGTACGCGACACGGTTGTCGGACGGGCGGGTCCGCGTCGTCGAGCAGACCACCCTCGACGACGGCCGGGTGGAGGAGATGCCGTGGCGCGAGCTGCGGTTCGACCTGCCCGAGACCGCCCGAGCGGCCACCGAGGTCCGGATGGTCGTGCAGGACAACTCACTCGGCGCCGACGGCTGGCTCGCCATCGCGCCGCTGCGGGCGCCCCAGCTGGCGCCGTTGTCACAGGTCGTGGGCGACCAGCCGATGTTCCTCGAGTACCCGGTGTCGCTCGCCAGCCCGTGCCTGCACCCGTTCCGGACCTCCGGCGGCATCGCCGAGGTCCCCGCCTACCGGCTGCAGGCCGACGGCAGCCAGATGCGTGCCGACGGGGAGGGGTGGTCGTCCCCGCAGGCCGGTGGCCCACTGGGCTGGATCACCGTGATCGGCAAGCAGACCGAGCTGCCCACCTACCTCGAGGGCGACCCGGGGCGGGACTGGGGCAAGGTGCAGGCGATCCAGCCGTACCGGCCGAACGCGGTCACCCCGACCCTGGAACGTCGCGACGTGGACCGTTCCGGGCTCTACAGCTCCGGTCCGCTGCCGGCGCCGCCGCCGGGCATCCCGTCACCGAGCCGGTGACGGCGGGCCCGGGCCGGTGACGGCCCGGGGAACGGGGTCAGCCGCTGAACTCGACCGCGGGCGCCGCGGAGGACTGCCTGCGCTCCGCGGGCCCCTCGTCCCCGGTCTCGCGGTCCGGGACGGCCCGGGCTGCCGGCACGGCCTCGGTGGCGGGCTCGTCGGTGGCCGGTCCCTGCGGCGTGACGCCCGCGGCCTCGCCGGCACGGGCGCGGCGGTGGGCCTCGACGACCTCGGACGGGATGCGGCCCCGCTCGGACAGCGTCCAGCCGTTCTCCCGGGCCCAGGCCCGCACCGCGCGGTTGTGCTCGCGGGTCGCGGCGTCCGAGCCGTCCGCACCGCTGCGCCCGGCCGACGGCGCGGACACGCCCGCGTTGCGTCCGGTGCGCGGGGACCCCGCGGTACGCGCGACCCCGACGAACGGGGCGAGCGCGTCCCGCAGCGCCGCGGCGTTGTCCGCGGTCAGGTCGATCTCGAACCGGCGGCCGTCGAGCCCGAAATCGACGGTCTCGTCGGCGTCGCCGCCGGTGATGTCGTCGACCAGCCGGATCGTCTCGA
Organism: Pseudonocardia sp. McavD-2-B; assembly: GCF_024124365.1. Classification (NCBI taxonomy): domain Bacteria; kingdom Bacillati; phylum Actinomycetota; class Actinomycetes; order Pseudonocardiales; family Pseudonocardiaceae; genus Pseudonocardia; species Pseudonocardia sp. McavD-2-B. Next base: position 21,488 of record NZ_JAMXSG010000033.1, on the reverse strand, counting down.
CCTTCGCCACTGCAGTTCCTCCCGGTTCGCCGCCCCGGATTCACCCGGGGTCGCCGGAAGCATAACGACGGAGGTTCTCCTAATCGTGGGCGCCCGGCCGGGCGGAACGGCGGAACTCCCGCGCCCGGACCACACTCGGCCTGGTCGGACGCACCTCACGCAGCGTTCCGATCAGGACGGCGAGGCCGATCAGGACAATGACCAGCAGTACTGCGACGACTGCGCCCACGGTGTTCTCCTCGCCGGTCGGTACGCGGCCACCCGCCGCCGGTGAAAGTGCGATGTACCGACGATAGGAGCGTGCCGAATGGGTCGGCGCGGTATTCGAGCAATTCTCGGGCCGTGCCCGCCGGGGGAGGGCCCAGGTTCGCCGTCTGCCCGCCGTTCGCCGACCACCCGGTCGATCCGCTGAGCGTGCACTACCGACGCCTCGTGTGATCCGACGATCATGTGATCCCGCTCTCGCCCGGATGCCGGACGTGATCTAGAATGCTCTACGAGCCGTAGAACACGGTGCCGACGCCGGACCGTTCGAGGGTCCTCCCACCCGGGCGTCGGGCCCCACCGCGCCGCCTCAGCGCCGGAGGTCCGTCCCGGGACGCGGGGACGGAAATGAGGCCACGGGGATGACGGTCGAAGCCGGTCTGGTCAACGCCGACCTGCGCCGCAAGCGGTCGGTGGACCTGGCGCAGCTGATCCACGAGCAGCACGGGGGACCCGTGACGGCGCTGCGCGAGGCTCTGCTGACCTACCCGTACCCGCACCCGGTGGCCGACTGGCACCGCGCGCGGACCGTCGTCCCGGCGATGCGGGGGACCGGCGAACTGACACTGGTGGCCTCGACCGCACCGGACCGGAGCTCCCCGGCGACCGGCGTGGGGATCTGGGAGCTCGCCGTCACCGGGTCGGAGCCGTTGGCGCGCGGCGAGGCCGAGGGGTGGGCGCGCGCGTTGTTCGGGTACCGCTGCGCGCCGCTGGTGTACCGGCGCCGGACGGGCGGGCTGTTCCACCGCCCGACCGGCGTCGAGTTCGTCGTCTTCCACGGGGTGCACGGCCCGATGCACCCCTCCGACGTCGAGGAGTACGGCGCGAACGCCTGCGCCTGAGCGCTCAGAGCCGGTAGGACCGCAGCCAGACGGTCTGGGCGGCCCGGCGGAGCGCCGAGAGCACGTCCTCGGGCAGGACCTGGTCGGTGTCGGTCAGCACGTAGCCGAGGTCGCCGCCGGTGGACAGCGACTGCCCGACGACGTTGACGCCGGCGTCGGCCAGCAGCCGGTTGATGTCGGCGAGCACACCGGGGGTGCTGGTGTGCAGGTAGGCGGTCCGGAACACCCCGGGCGGGTTCAGGGCGCCCACGTTCGGCAGGTTCACCGACAGGGGAGTGGCGCCGAGCTGCACGAAGTCGAGCAGCTTGCGCGAGACGAAGGTGCCGATGCCCTCCTGCGCCTCCTGGGTCGACCCGCCGATGTGCGGGGTCAGGATGACGTTGTCCAGGCCGCGCAGCGGTGAGTCGAACTCGTCGCCCTGGGCCTTGGGCTCGACCGGGAACACGTCGACGGCGGCGCCCGCGAGGTGCCCGGACAGGATGTTCTCCCGCAGGGCGTGCTCGTCGGTGACCATGCCGCGCGAGGCGTTGATGAACATCGAGCGGGGCTTCATCCGGGCGAACTGCTCGGCGCCGAAGAGGCCGGCGTTGCCGGGGCGGCCGTCGACGTGGATGGAGACGACGTCGGACTCGGCCAACAGCGCGTCCAGGCTCGGCATCCGCCGTGCGTTGCCGTGGGCGAGCCGGTCGGCGGTGTCGTAGAACACGACCTGCAGCCCGATGGCCTCGGCCATGTTGGAGAGCTGGGTGCCGATGTTGCCGTAGCCGACGATGCCCAGGGTGCGGCCGCGGAACTCGTGCGCGCCCTTGGCGGACTTGTCCCAGACGCCCTCGTGCATCCGCTGGGTCTTCTCGGTCAGCCGCCGCGCCAGGACCACGATCTCACCGATGACCAGCTCGACGACGCTGCGCGTGTTCGAGTACGGCGCGTTGAACACGGCGATGCCGCGCTCGGCCGCCGCGGTGAGGTCGACCTGGTTGGTGCCGATGCAGAAGCAGCCGACGGCCAGCAGGTCCTTGGCAGCGTCGAGCACCTCGGCGGTGATCGTGGTGTTGGAGCGGATGCCGAGCAGCTGCACACCGGCGAGCGCGTCGTGCAGTTCGTCGCCGCCGAGCGACCCGGGTCGGGTCTCGACCTCGAAGCCGTCGCGTCGGAACGCCTCGGCGGCGCCGGGGTGGATGTTTTCCAGCAACAGGACCTTCACGCGTCCAACCTAGGACGCCGGGAGGTCTCGGAGGCACCGGGGCCGGGTGATCCTTGCGGCATGACGCCGTACGGGGGTAGAACGGTCGTCTCCGGAGGGCAGGCCCGCAACGGCCGAACTGTCATAACGTGCATTATCGGCTCAACGGATCAGTGCGTCCGGCGCCGTGTGAACCGTTCGTCCCCAGTCCTGCTGCATCAGCTGGTCGAGCAACGCCGTCTCCGCTCCGCCCGGGGCGCGTCGCACGCCGGCGAGCACCGGCTCCGACAGGGCCGGCCGGAGCGGCCGCGTCAGGTGCTCCCAGCCGTCGGGTACCGCGGAGAACGGCACCACCGTGACCCCCAGACCTTCTGCGACGAGTCTGACCGCGGTCGAGATCTGTGAGGCCCGGCCGACAGTTCGCGGGGCCGGCCCGTGGTCGGCGAACAGACCGGTCAGGTACTCGTCGAGCTTGCTGGCACGGCGGAAACGCACCCATCCCTCACCCACGAGGTCGTCGAGGGCGATCGGCTCGGCGCGTCGCAGCAACGGATGGCCCGGGGGCAGCACGGCGACGTAGGACTCCTCTCCCAGCTCCCGCACGTCGAACAGGCAGCCCGGCGGGATCTCGTGCACCAGGACCATGTCGAGCGTGCCCTGGCGGGCGCGTCGCTCCATCTCCGCCGGGTCGGGTTCCTCGTGGATGGTGACCTGCAGGCGCGGATGCCGGCGGCGCAGCTCGCCGAGCGCGCGAGGAAGTTGACGAGCCCCGAACCCCAGATAGACGGCGATCACGAGCTCGCCCGACAGATCACCGCCGGCAGCCCGGGCGGCGATGAAGGCCCGCCGGGAGGCCGTCGTGGCGACCTCCGCCTCGGCCAGGAACGCCCGCCCCGCCACGGTCGGACTCATGCCCTGCGGGGTGCGTGTGAACAGGCGCACCCCGACCTGCTTCTCCAGGGTGCCGATCTGCTGGGACAGCGACGGCTGGGCCATGCCCAGCCGTTCGGCGGCGGCGGTGATGCTGCCCTCCTCGGCCACGGTCAACGCGTATTCGTACTGCCGCAGGTTCACGCCGTACCACCTCGATAGACACTCTCTATGGCAAACATAGTGACAGGCCAATTGTGCCTATGGCAATGCGGTGTCACCGTTCGGTCCGTGTCTACTGCTCGGTCGAACGGAGAAGGAACGGGAATGCGTCTCGACAACAAGGTCGCCCTCGTCACCGGCGGAGGGGCGGGGCTGGGTCATGCCATCGCCGCGCGATTCGCGGCCGAGGGTGCCCACGTGTTCATCACGGGTCGCCGGAAGGACGTACTCGACGACGCGGCCGCGTCGATCGCCGGCGAGGTCACGGCGGTTCCCGCGGACTCCACATCGGCCGCCGACCTCGCGGATCTCGCCGAGACCATCCGCCGGGAGGCCGGACGCCTCGACGCCCTCGTCGCCAATGCGGGCATGATCGAGCGAGCCGACCTCGGCGAGGTCACCGAGGACCACTTCGACCGCACCTTCGACATCAACGCGCGCGGGACGATGTTCACCGTCCAGACGATGCTGCCTCTCATGCCGGTCGGCGGGTCGATCGTCCTCGTCGGGTCGATCCAGAGCACCAAGGGTCTTCCCGGGTCGACGACCTACAGCGCCGCGAAAGCGGCGGTGCGGTCCTACGCGCGCGTGTGGGCCGCCGAGTTCGGCGGTCGCGGTCTGCGCGTCAACGTACTGACCCCGGGCCCCTTCGACACCTCCATCATCGACGGACAGGCCGAGTACTTCGGCGAGGACCCCACCGCACTGCGCGCCCGGATGGCGACGCACGTCCCGCTGGGCCGCCTCGGCCGGCCCGAGGAGCTCGCCGGTGCGGCCCTGTTCCTCGCCTCGGACGACAGCACCTTCATGACCGGTGCCGAACTCTGCGTGGACGGCGGCATGGCCCAGGTGTGACCGCTGCCGTGGCGACGAGGGGCGCGCCGACGGCGACGGTCGCCGGCGCGCGACCGTGACGCCGTGGCGTGCGCGGGCTCAGTTCCCGCGGCCGGTCGCGTCCTGCAGCTCGTCGATCCGCTTCGAGGCCTCGGCCTTGGTCATCGCGTCGAGGTTCTCCGGGGCGTCCTGCCCGGCCTGCTGCAGCAGCGTCTCCAGGTAGGAACGCTGCGGGCCGGTCATCGGCTCGTCGCCGGTCGTCCAGTCCGCGGGGTCCTTCTCGGCCGTCCCGGGGTCGACGGCGTCGGTGCTGTGGTCGTTGGTCATGGGTCGAACGTATCTTCGACCGGCACTCCCCGCACGTCGAGCCGTCCCCGCCCCATCGGAACTGTCATAACGGTGACCCGGTCGGTGTCGGTGCCGGTCACTACGCTGCCGCTGTGCCCCTGGACGAGTACCGCCGCCGGCGCGACGCGCGGCGCACGCCCGAGCCGGTGCCCGAGCACGACGCCGGGCCGCCGGGCACCGTCGGCGACCGGTTCGTCGTCCAGGAGCACCATGCGACGGCGCTGCACTGGGACCTGCGGCTCGAACGCGACGGCGTCCTGGCGTCGTGGGCGGTCCCCAAGGGACTACCGGAGGACTCCGAGACCGTCCGGATGGCCGTGCGGACCGAGGACCATCCGCTGGAGTACCTGGAGTTCTCCGGGGAGATCCCGCGCGGCGAGTACGGCGGCGGCGGGATGGCAATCTGGGACCACGGCCGCTACGACACCGAGAAGTGGAACGACCGCGAGATCGCGTTCGTCCTGCACGGCGGGCGCGTCCGCGGCCGCTTCGTGCTGCTGCACCGCAGCTCCGGCGGGCGGAAGGACAACTGGCTGCTGCGCCGCACCCGGGACCAGCCCGACGACATGGACGCCGGGGGTGAGCCGCTCCCCCACGACGTCGTCCTGGCCGTCCCCCGCCCCGCCGACCGGCTGCCCACCGGGGACGGCTGGACGGTCCGCCCGGTCTTCGGTGGCCGCCGGGTGCTGGTGCGGGTCGACGGCGGCCGGCTCTCCCTGCGCCCCGTGGACGGCGACGGCCGGGCCGGGGAGCCGTTCGACCCGCCGGGTGCGCTGCGGGGCCTGGGGCCCGCCCTGGGCGCCGGCGGGCACCTGCTCGACGCCGAGCTGACCGGCCGCGGCGAGCTGTGGGTGGCCGACGTCCTGCACACCGGCGGCCGCGACGTCCGGGCGCTGCCCGCCGAGGAGCGTCGCGCGCTGCTGGAGGAGCTGCCCCTGGACGGGCCGCACCGGCGGGCGGCGCCGTCGTACCCGAACGCGGGCGCCCGGCTGCTCGACGCGGTGCGCGACCAGGGCCTGCCCGGGGTGGTCGCGGTCCGGACCGGTTCCCGGTACCCCGAGGGCGCGGGCGACGACTGGCGGGAGGTCCGGGTGGACGGTGCGAGCCGGAGGGCGGCACAGCGCGGGACCGCACGGCGCGAGGGGTACGGGCGGGCGTCGCTGTCCAACCCGGACAAGGTGCTCTACCCCGCCACCGGCACGACCAAGGCCGACGTGCTGGGGCACTACCTGGCCGTCGCCGAGGCGATGGTGCCGCACCTCGACGCCCGGCCGGCGACGCTCAAGCGCTGGCCGGACGGGGTGGAGGGGTCGTCGTTCTTCGAGAAGAACGTCGCCCGGCACGCGCCGGACTGGCTGCGCACCGCCCGCGTCGGGACGCCCGGCGGCCGGTCGGAGTCCGCGGACTTCGCGGTCCTCGCCGACGCAGAGGGGCTGGCCTGGGCGGCGAACCTGGCCGCGCTGGAGCTGCACGTGCCGCAGTGGCGCCTCGGCCCGCGCGACGGCCGCCACCCGCCGGACCGGGTGGTGTTCGACCTGGACCCGGGTGAGGGCACGACGATCGTGGAGTGCTGCCGCGTGGCGCTGTGGGTGCGGGACCTGCTCGACGAGCACGGACTCGTGGCGTACCCGTCGACGTCGGGCGGCAAGGGGATGCAGCTCTACCTGCCGGCGCGGGTCACCGATCCGGAGCGGACCAGTGAGTTCGCCCGCGAGGTGGCCGAGCGGCTGGCCGAGGAGCACCGTCGCGAGGTGATCGCGGTGATGACCCGGGCCCGTCGGCGCGGGAAGGTCTTCGTCGACTGGAGCCAGAACAACACCGCCAAGACCACCATCGCCTCGTACTCGCTGCGCGGCCGTGAGCGCCCCACCGTCGCGACCCCGGTGACGTGGGCGGAGGTCGAGAGCTGCCGCGAGCCCGCGGACCTGGTGTTCACCCTCGACGACCTGCCGGCCCGGCTGGACACGCACGGGGACCTCATGCACCCCCTGATCGACACCGAGGGTTTCCGGCTCCCCCGTGGTGGCGTGATCGGACGGGTGCCAGGCTGACCGCCGTGCACCACCCGTACCTCGACGGTCCGCACCCCCGCGCCTACGCCCACCGTGGCTGGCACATCGGGGAGCTGGCCGGTTGCGAGAACACCGTCGCCGCGTTCATCGCCGCCGCCGACCACGGTCTGCGCTACGTCGAGATGGACGTGCACGCCAGCGCCGACGGGGTGCCGTTCGTGCACCACGACCCGACGCTGGACCGCACCACCGACGCCACCGGCCGGATCGACGCGCGCCCCGCCGCGGAGCTCGACACCGTGCGGGTCACCGGGGCACAGCGCACCGAGCCGCTGCCGCGGCTGGCCGAGGTGCTCGACGCGGTCCCCGGGGTGCGGGTGACGATCGACCTGAAGTCGGCCGAGGTCGTCGCTCCGACGTTGGCGGTGCTCGACGCCGCCGACGCCTGGGACCGGGTGTGCCTGGGCTCGTTCTCCGTCCGCCGGCTGGGCGTCGCCCGGGCGCTGGCCGGGCCGAGGCTGTGCACGTCGATGGGGCAGGCCGAGGTGGTGGCGCTGCGGGCCCGTGCGTGGGGCGTCCCGAGCCGGCTGCTGCCGGCGTCGGCGGGGGTGTTCGCGCAGGTCCCTCCGATGTTCGGGCCGATCCCGGTGGCGTCGGACCGCCGGTTCGTCGAGGCGGCGCACCGGGCCGGGCACGAGGTGCACGTGTGGACGGTGGACGAGGCCGAGCAGATGCGACGGCTGCTGACCCTCGGGGTGGACGGGCTGCTGTCCGACCGGCCGGACCGGCTGCTCGACGTCGTCGGGAGCTGACCGGGTGGGCGCCTGCGTAGATGATCGGAGGCCGGGTCCCGCGGGCGTCGATACGCTCGCGCCGTGACCGCCTCGACCGCTCCGACCGCAGAGCCGGCCCCGCCCCGCCGATCCCGGCTGTGGGCCTGGGGGCTGTGGGACTGGGGTTCCTCGGGGTTCCAGCACATCGCGCTGACCTTCGTGTTCTCGGTGTACCTGACCGACGCCGTCGGGGCGGACCTGCCGGGCTCGGTGAGTGCGAACAGCTGGCTGGCGTGGTCGACGGCGGCCGCCGGGGTGCTGATCGCGCTGATGGCGCCGGTGGTCGGGCAGAGCGCGGACCGCACGGGGCGGCGGCTGCGGGCGACGGGGGTGTGGACGGCGCTGGTCGTGCTCTGCATGGCCGGGATGTTCTTCGTCCGCGACGACTGGTCCTACCTGTGGCTCGGTCTGCTGCTGCTGGGCATGGCGTCGATCTTCGTCGAGCTGGCGTACGTGTCGTACTACGCGCTGATGGCGCACGTGTCGACGCCGACGACGGTCGGGCGGGTGTCGGGCTTCGGCTGGGCGCTGGGCTACATCGGCGGGATCGTGCTGCTGCTCGGAGTGTACGCGTTCCTGCTGTCCGGCGACGGCGGCCTGCTCGGTGTCCCCACCGCCGACGGGTTGGACGTGCGGATCGCGGTGCTGGTGGCGGCGGTGTGGTTCGCGGTGTTCGCCGCGCCGATGTTCCTCCTGCTGCCCGAGACTCCACCGGTGGCGCCGGACGCACCGAAGCTGGGCGTGGCCGGTTCCTACCGCAGGCTGGTGGCCGACCTGCGCGCGCTCTACCGGGCCAGCCCGCACACGGTGTACTTCCTCGGGGCGAGCGCGCTCTACCGGGACGGCCTCAACGCGGTCTTCGCCTTCGGCGGGGTCCTGGCGGTGACGGTGTACGGGCTGGAGCCGGGCCAGGTGCTGATCTTCGGTGTGGCGATCAACGTGGTCGCGGCGCTGGGCTGTGTGATGGGCGGCCGGCTGGACGACCGGCTGGGGCCCAAGGCCGTCGTGGTGGGGTCGCTCGCCGGGAGTGTGGCGGTGGGTGTGATCCTGCTGTTCGTGTCCGGGCCGACCATGTTCTGGATCTTCGGGCTGGTGCTGGGGCTGTTCGTGGGGCCGGCGCAGGCGTCGTCGCGGTCGTACCTGCTGCGGGTGTGCCCGGCGCAGCAGGAGGGCCAGCTGTTCGGTCTGTACGCGACGACCGGGCGCGCGGTGTCGTTCCTGGCGCCGGCGCTCATCGGCCTGTTCACCTACGTGTTCGGCTCGGACCGGGCCGGGACGATCGGGATCGTGCTGGTCCTGGCGGCGGGCCTGGTCGCATTGCTGCCGGTGCGCTCCCCCGACCGTGCACCGCTCCGGTCGGCTGTGTGAACACTCGTCGACACCCCGGTGGGCACCGTCACACATGGCTGACACGTCACATCGGAGTGTGTAACGGGCGGCGATAGGGAACACTGGCCCATCGGGCGCAGAGCGGGTTACCGCGAGGTAACTCGAGCGGGTCTGTTCTGCCCTGCCGCCGGAATACCGTAGCTCCACGTACGTTACACCCGGTGGCGAAGACGTAACCGTCGAGGTGCTCCCTCGACATCGCGCTACAGGAGGGTGACGCATGGCCGACCGCGTTCTGCGTGGCAGCCGGCTCGGGGCTGTCAGCTACGAGACGGACCGCAACCACGACCTGGCGCCGCGGCAGATGGTCCGTTATGTGTCCGAGTCCGGCTACGAGTTCCAGGTGCCGTTCGCGAACGACGCCGAGGCTCCCGCGACGTGGGAGTCCCCGCAGGGCGGCGTCGGTCGTCGGGTGGACGGGACCGAGCCGGAGCAGAAGAAGCAGAAGCCGCCGCGTACGCACTGGGACATGCTGCTCGAGCGCCGGTCGATCGCCGAGCTCGAGGAGCTGCTCGACGAGCGCCTGGAGCTGCTGCGCGAGCGGCGCGCCGAGATCGCCTGATCCCGGCCGCACCGCAGGCACACACCGGACCACCACCCGGTGACCACGGAGCCCGGATCCCTCAGGGGGTCCGGGCTCCGTCGCGTGCGGGCATGATGACCGGTGATGAACGATCAGCAGACCGGCACCGCCAGCCCCTCCCGCCCCGCCCGGGCGGTCCGCGACCTCGCCGACGACCACGTCCGGCGCCTCGCCGAGCTCGACCCGGTCCTCGCCGGCGACCTCGGCTGGACCGAGCGGCAGGACGAGCTGCCCGACCTCTCCCCCGACGGCACCGCCGCGCTCGTCGCCGCCTGCCGGGAGACCCTGGAGCGGCTGGACACCACCACGGGCGCCCGGCAGCCCGCCGACCCCGACGAGCGTCGCTGCGCGCGGCTGCTGCGTGAGCGTCTCGGCGCCCAGCTCGACCACCTGACCTCCGGGGAGTCGTTGCGTGCGGTGCAGGAGCTGTTCGGACCGCTGGCGACCCTGCGGACCGCGTTCACCCTCATGCCCGTCGACGGCGACGAGGACTGGGCCACCGTCGCCGCGCGGATGGCGCGGGTCCCCGAGGCACTCGCCGGGTACCGGGCGTCGCTGGCCGAGGGCCGCCGTCGCGGGCTGTTCGCCGCGCCGCGCCAGGTGGTGCGGGTGACCGAGCAGATCGACGCCTGGAACGGCGACGCGGGCGGCCGTGGCTGGTTCGCCGGGTTCGCCGCGGACGCCTCCGTCGGTGACGCCGTGCGCGCCGACCTGGACCGCGGTGCGCGGGAGGCGACGGCGGCGCTGGGCGAGCTGCGGGACTGGCTGGCCGCGGAGTACCTGCCGGCCGCGGAGGGGACCCCGGACGGCGTGGGCCCCGACCGGTACCGGATCGCGAACCGGTTCTGGAACGGCGCCGACATCGACACCGTCGAGGTCTACGAGTGGGGCTGGTCGGAGTTCCGCCGGATCCGCGAGGAGATGGCCGTCGAGGCCGCGCGGATCGTGCCCGACGGCAGCGTGCGCGAGGCGATGGAGTTCCTGGAGACCGACGGGGGCTCGACCGGGGTCGTCGTGGGCGGGGAGGCCGCCCGGGCGCACCTGCAGAAGATCATGGACGACACGATCGCCGAGCTCGACGGTGTCCACTTCGACCTGTCCGGCCGGCTTCGGGAGGTCGAGTCCCGGCTGGCGCCGGCGGGCAGCGCGGCGGCGCCGTACTACACACCACCGGCGCTGGACTTCTCGCGGCCGGGCCGGACCTGGCTGCCCGCGAGCGAGGACGACCGCTACCCGCTGTGGGACCTGATCAGCACCTGGTACCACGAGGGCGTCCCGGGCCACCACCTGCAGCTGGCGTCGTGGGCGGTGCGCAGCCGGGAGCTGTCGACGTTCCAGACGTCGCTGGTGGGCGCGGTGAGCGCGGACGTGGAGGGCTGGGCGCTCTACGCGGAGCGGCTGATGGACGAGCTGGGCCACCACTCCGACCCGGGGTCGCGGCTGGGCTACCTCAACGCCCAGATGCTGCGCGCGGTGCGTGTGGTGATCGATCTGGGGATGCACCTGTCGCTGCCGGTCCCCGACGACTCCCCGGTCGGTGCCGGTCAGCGGTGGACCCCGGAGCTGGGGCGGGAGTTCTTCGGCCGGCACGTCGGCGGCGGGGACGCGATGGCCGACTCGGAGCTGCTGCGCTACCTCGGCGGACCGGCCCAGGCGATCGGCTACAAGCTGGGCGAGCGGGCCTGGCTGACCGGGCGGGAGCGGGCCCGGGCCGCGCACGCCGCCCGCGGGGAGGAGTTCGACCTCGCCGCGTGGCACGCCGCCGCGCTCGCGCAGGGCACGCTGGGTCTCGACGACCTGGTGCCGGAGCTGGCGGCCCTGCCGGCGCGCGCCTGAGCGCACCCGGGGGCGCCGCGCGGCTCAGCCGTGTGCGGCGCCCTCGGTGACCGGCCCCGCGGGGCGCTGGGGGGTGTCGCGGCCGAGCCGGTGCGACAGGCCCCAGCAGGTGACCCGCCACAGCGCCTCGGCGACGATGCCGCCGCTCATCTTGGAGGCGCCGCGCTCGCGCTCGGTGAAGGTGATCGGGACCTCGCTGACCCGGAACCCGGCCTGCAGGGCCCGCCAGGCCATGTCCACCTGGAAGCAGTAGCCCTGGGAGGCGACCGAGTCCAGGTGCAGCTGCTCGAGCACGGTGCGCCGGTAGACGCGGTAGCCGCCGGTGATGTCGCGCAGCGGCACGCCGAGTGCGAGGCGGGAGTAGAGATTGCCGCCGCGGGAGAGGAGCTCGCGGTGCCATGGCCAGTTCACGACGCGCCCGCCGGGCACGTAGCGGGAGCCGAGGACGACGTCGGCGTCGGTCAGGGCGGCGAGCAGCGCGGGAAGGTCCTCGGGGGCGTGCGAGCCGTCGGCGTCCATCTCGACGACGACCTGGTGCTCGCCGGTCAGCGCGTGCCGGAAGCCGTCGAGGTAGGCGGCGCCGAGGCCGTCCTTGCCGGAGCGGTGCAGGACGCGGACGCGTTCGTCGGCGGCGGCGAGGGCGTCGGCGAGCTCTCCGGTGCCGTCGGGGCTGGCGTCGTCGACGACGAGCACGTCGGCGTCGGGCAGCGCGGCGTGCAGCCGCGCGACGGCGGGACCGAGGTTCTCCCGCTCGTCGTAGGTGGGAACCACGACCAGGACCGGGCCCGGCGGTTCGACCATGCTCGTCCTCTCCCCCGCCCGATCGGTGTCGACCGGGCGACCCTACCCGTACCGACCGCACCTGCTCGGTCACCGCTCGTCGTGCTGCGGCGGAGCGCGGTCGTGCGGACAGCGTAGTGGAGCGCCGCGACCGCCCGACGCGGCGGCATCGGACGCGGGACCGGGCCCGGGGCGGGAGCGGGCGCGGGACGGGGGCTGCGGTCAGCGGGTCCCGGCGAGCAGATGGGCGTTGCCCAGCGCCTCCAGGACACCGCCGCGGGCCCGGCCGCCGGTGTTCTCGCCGGGGAGGAACCACTCGTAGCCGTAGGCGGCGGCGAAGCCCGCCTCGTCGACCGCGTCCGGGGCGATCTGGCTGGCGTGGGCGAGCATCGCGGCCCGCTTCACGGCGAGCTCGGCCGGGCCGCCCCCGACGGCCACGGCGATCTCGGCGGTGACCCGGCCGTAGCCGACACCCGCGGCGTGCGCGGCGCCGTGGACGAGGTGCCGGTCGCGCGCGGCCAGCGCGAGGTGCTCCCGGTCGACGGTCATCCGGTAGCCGTGGGCGCCGGTGAGCGAGCAGGCGATGGCGCCCGCGGCGTGTGCGGCGCGGTGGTCGGGATGGCCGTAGATGCCGGCGTCGTCGTCGTGCAGGACGGTGCCCGCGCCCTCGGCGTCGACGATCTCGGCGACGGCGCGGCCGAGCGCGACGGGGTCGGCGCCGGCGAGGGCGCGCGGGTGGCGCAGGCCGGGGCCGCCGGGCAGGCCGGAGTCGCGGTGCCCGAGCAGCACCAGCCGGTGCACGCCGAGCAGGGCGGCGGCGTCGGTGAGCTCGCGGCGGCGGCGGTCGGGGACGGTCTCGCCGGGTTCCAGGGGGAGACGGGACCCGCCGAGGTCGCCGCCGGTGGCCATGACGAGCACGACGCGGGCGCCCGCGTCGGCGAGGCGGCGCAGGGTCAGGCCGGTGAAGATCGACTCGTCGTCGGGGTGGGCGTGCAGGGCCAGGACGGTCTGGCCGGAGAGGGTGTGCACCTGGTGATCGCTTCGCGTGCGGGGCCGGGGCGGCCGGTACGGACACGGGTCCGGAGCGGGTCGGTACCCGGGCGGCGCGAGCGGTCCACGGACGGTGAGCCGGGACGGCGGTGTCAGCCGCGCGGGGACGGACCCCGACGACAGCGACACGCGGCGGCGCGCACGGGGCGCGCGGCGGCGGCGGTCGTCGGCTCGATCACGCGGGAGATGATGGCAGGGGCGCCGTCACGGGTCCACACCGGGGCCCCGCGACGGCGCTCACACCGGTCAGACGGTGCTCTTCGGCATGATCAGCCAGAGCGCCAGGTAGATGACGAACTGCGGGCCGGGCAGCAGGCAGGACAGCACGAACAGGAACCGCACGGTGTTGCGACCCATCCCGAAACGGTCGGCCAGCCCGGCGCAGACCCCGGCGATCACCTTCCCGTTGCGGGGACGGACGAGACGCTGGGTCACGGGCATGTTCACGGGGTGCTCCTTCGTGGTGCGGGTGGGACCTCCCCCACCCTGGCACCACCGGGGCCCGGCGCGCTCGGGGAACACCCGGAGGGTGACCCCGAACGCGCCCCGGGGGTCGTTACAGGACGACGAGGTCGCGGGCGGTGGTGTTGAGCCGCTCCACGCCGTCGGCGGTGACGACGACGATGTCCTCGATCCGGGCACCCCACCTGCCGGCCTGGTAGATCCCGGGCTCGATCGAGAAGGTCATGCCCTCGGTGAGGACGAGGTCGTTGCCGCCGACGATGTAGGGCTCCTCGTGCACGTCGAGGCCGATGCCGTGCCCGGTGCGGTGGATGAAGTGCTCACCGTGCCCGGCGGCGGCGATGTGCTCGCGGGCGGCGGCGTCGATGTCGGCGGCGGTGGCACCGGGCCGGACCGCGGCGACGGCGCGCTCCTGGGCCTCCTGCAGCACCGCGTAGGTCTCCTTGACGTCCGCTCCGGGCTCGCCGCCGACGGCGTAGGTGCGGGTGCAGTCGGAGTTGTAGCCGCCGGGCAGCGGTCCGCCGATGTCGATGACGACGACGTCGCCGGCCTCGATCACGCGGTCGGAGACGTCGTGGTGCGGGCTGGCGCCGTTGGGGCCGGAGCCGACGATGACGAACGCGGCCTCGGCGTGGCCCTCGGCGATGATCGCGGCGGTGATGTCGGCGCCGACCTCGGCCTCGGTGCGGCCGGGGCGCAGGAACTCGCCCATCCGCCGGTGCACCCGGTCGATGGCGGCGCCGGCCTCGCGCAGGCGGTCGATCTCGGCCGGGTCCTTGCGCATGCGGAGCTCGCGCAGCACGGTGCCGCCGAGGTACTGCGGGACGTCGGGGAAGGCATGGCGCAGGCCGAGGACGTGGCGGGCGGGCATGTCGTCGTCGACCGACATCCGGGTGGGGCCGCCGGCGAGGTCGCTGACCAGCAGGTACGGGTCCTCGCCGTCGGTCCAGGTGACCAGGTCGATGCCGAGCGCCTCCAGCGGCACACCGGCGAACCCGGGCGCCTCCAGCGACGGGACGACGAGCGCGGGCGGCGCCCGGTGCCCGGCGGCCGGGACGATCAGGCAGGTCAGGCGCTCGTGCGAGGACCCGTCGAACCCGGTCAGGTAGCGCAGGTCGGTTCCCGGGGTCAGGAACAGCACGTCGGTGCCCTGCTCGGCGGCGTGCTCACCGGCACGGCGCAGCCGGTCGGCGAGCAGCTCGGTGGGGACGGCATCGGTCATGACCGTGAGCGTAGGCGGGCACGGGGGGTACACGACCGCCACCCGGAGCACCGCGGCGTGGGCCGGGCGGGGGCCGGTGGGCGTCCGGACGCGCTGCGTGACCGGACGCCTGCGGAGCCGGAGCGCGGGTCAGTCGGTGTCGAGTGCGGTGGGGTGCGCGGTGACGGTCCCGGCGAGCTCGACGAGCTTGACGTTGAGGTCCTGGGAGGTGCGGCGGAGCACGTCGAAGGCCTCCTCGGCGGTGAGCCCGCGGCGCGCCATCAGGATGCCCTTGGCCTGGCCGATCACGTCGCGCGAGGCGATCGCCTGGCGCAGCTGGGTCTCCTGGAGCCCGGCGTCGGACACGGCGACGCAGGTGGCCAGGGCCAGCGACGCGTGCGTGGCGAGCAGCATCAGGCGGTCGCGGTCGGCGGAGGTGAACGCCCGGCGGTCGGTGGCGTAGACGTTGAGCGCGCCGGGCAGCCGCGGCGGCTCGGCGTCGGGGATCAGCGAGACCGCCAGCACCGAGTGGAACCCGTGCCCGACGGCGGCGTGGGC
This sequence comes from Pseudonocardia sp. McavD-2-B, assembly GCF_024124365.1. Lineage (NCBI taxonomy): Bacteria > Bacillati > Actinomycetota > Actinomycetes > Pseudonocardiales > Pseudonocardiaceae > Pseudonocardia > Pseudonocardia sp. McavD-2-B. The sequence continues at coordinate 6,221 of NZ_JAMXSG010000033.1, read as the reverse complement.
GAAGTCGCTCCAGCGGCTCTCGGCGGCGAGGTCGTCGGAGGAGGCCAGCGCGGGGCCGTCGGCGCGGGCGGCCTCGACACAGGGGCCGCGGCCGCTGGTGTACTGGGCCTCGTCGATCGACGAGGCGGCGGGGTCGGTCTCGACGGGGGTGTGGAAGCGGCCGTCGTCGTCGCGGAGGGTGACGCTGACCATGTCCGCGCCGGGCACGACCCGGCGGACCGCGGCGACGACCCGGGCGAGGACGTCGGCGACCGAGCCGGAGGCGAGCAGGGCGCCGGTGAGGGCGGCGAACTCGCGGGCGAGCGGGCCGGTGTCGGCCAGGGCGTCCTCGGCGGGGCCACCGCGCTGCTCGGTGACGACGAACAGGTCCCGCTCGGCGGTCCAGTCGTCGCGCCCGGTGACCGCAGCAGGTCCGCTGTTCGTGGTGGTTCCGCTGTTCTCCACACCGGGCATTCTGCACGGTCCGCGCGGGTGCGGCGCCCACCCGGGTACGGCGGCGGTGCCAGACTCGCGGCATGAGTGAGCGCCCGCTGATGCTGCTGGACTCCGCGAGCATGTACTTCCGTGCCTACTTCGGCGTGCCGGAGAGCGTCACCGCGCCGGACGGGACGCCGGTGAACGCGGTGCGCGGGTTCACCGACATGATCGCGCGGCTGGTCACCGAGCACCGCCCGGTGCGGCTGGTGGCCTGCCTCGACCTGGACTGGCGGCCGGCGTTCCGGGTGGACGCGCTGCCGTCGTACAAGGCGCACCGGGTGGAGGCGGGCCGGGCCGGCGACGAGGTGCCGGCCGGCGTGCCCGAGGAGGTGCCGGACACCCTCGCCCCGCAGGTACCGCTGATCATGGAGGTGCTGGCCGCGGCGGGGATCGCGACCGGCGGGGCCGTGGGCTGCGAGGCCGACGACGTGATCGGGACCCTGGCCCACCGGGAGGCCTCCGACCCGGTGCTGGGGGTGTCCGGGGACCGGGACCTCATGCAGATCGTGCGCGACGCCCCGCCGGTGCGGCTGCTCTACATCGGCCGCGGGCTGAACAAGGCCGAGAACCTGGGCCCGGACGACGTCGCGGAGAAGTTCGGGGTGCCCCGGGAGCGGGCGGGCGCGGCGTACGCGGAGATGGCGATGCTGCGCGGGGACCCCTCCGACGGGCTGCCCGGCGTGCCCGGGGTCGGTGCGAAGACGGCGGCGACGCTGGTCGGCCGGTTCGGCTCGTGGGCGGAGCTGCTGGCCGCGGTCGGCGACGGCGACGCCCGGATCGGGGCGGGGCCGCGGGCGAAGCTGGCGGCGGCGCGGGACTACCTCGACGTCGTCGAGCCGGTGGTGCGGGTGCGGACCGACGCCGAGGTCGACCTGAGCCGCGACGACGTGCTCCCGGCGTCGTTCGCCGACCCGGACCGGCTCGACGAGCTGGCACGGCGGTGGGGTCTGGAGTCGTCGGTGGGCCGGCTGCGGAAGGCCCTGGACGCGGCGGCGTCGTCGTGACCTGCCCGGACCACGGGCTGCCGGTCCCGCCGTCGTCGGCGTACGACGAGGCCGTGGCCCGGGAGACCGCGGTGCGCGCGGCGGCGGCCGACCCGATCACCTCCCCCCACGACGGCGCCCCCGCCGCGGTGCGGGAGGCGGTGGCGGCCGCGGTCGAGGAGCTGCGGGACGAGCTGCTGGCGCTGTCGCACGACCTGCACGCCCACCCGGAGACCGCGTTCTCCGAGCACCGCTCGGTCGCCGCGGTGGCCGCGCTGCTGGCCGGGCACGGGGTCGACGCCGCCGTCGGCGTGCACGGGCTGGACACGGCGTTGCGGGCGACGCTCGGCTCCGGGGACGGCCCGACGGTCGCGGTGCTCGCCGAGTACGACGCGCTGCCCGGCATCGGGCACGCCTGCGGGCACAACGTGATCTGCTCGGCGGCGGTGGGCGCGTTCCTGGCGCTGGCGCGGGTGCTCGCCGCGCACCCGGTGGGCGGCACCGTGGTGCTGCTCGGCACGCCGGCGGAGGAGGGCGGCGGCGGGAAGGAGACGATGGCCCGCGACGGTGCGTTCGACGGCGTCGACGCCGCGGTGATGCTGCACCCGTTCGCCCACGACATCGCCGACCACCCGTTCCTGGGGCGCCGCCAGCTGGAGGTCACCTACCACGGGGTCGCCGCGCACGCCTCGGCCCAGCCGCACCGGGGCCGCAACGCCCTGGACGCGGTCGTCCTGGGCTACCAGGGGATCGCGATGCTGCGCCAGCACATCCCCGACGCCGACCGGGTGCACGGCGTCGTCGTCGACGGCGGGCAGGCGCCCAACGTCGTGCCGGAGCGGGCGTCGGCGCGCTACTACCTGCGCTCGCAGCGCCCGGAGACGTTGCGGGACCTGACCACGCGGGTGGAGGCGATCGCCGTCGCGGCGGCGGCGATGACCGGCTGCGGCCACACCCTGGAGTGGGACCCGCGCCCGCCGTACCTGCCGATCCGCCACAACCGGACCCTCGCCGCGCGCTGGGCGGTGCACCAGGCCGGGCGGGGGCGCACGGTGTACCCGCGCGGGGTGGTGCCGGAGTCCGAGACCGGGTCGACCGACCTGGGCAACGTCTCGCTGCGGGTGCCGTCGATCCATCCGATGATCGCGATCGCGGAGCCGGGCACCGCGCTGCACACCACCGGGTTCGCCGAGGCCGCGGCGGGCGCGGCCGGGGACCGCGCGGTGCTCGACGGCGCCGCCGGGCTGGCGACGGTGGTGGCCGACCTGCTGTACGACGAGGCGCTTTGCGGGGCGGTCGCGGCGGAGTTCGCCGAGGCGGGCGGCCCGGTGGACGTGCCCGCGTTCTTCGACTGAGGCTCAGCCGCCGTGGCCTGCGGTGCGGCGCTCCCGCGGCGCGGCGCGGGTGTGGATCTTCTCGCCCTGTGGGCCGAACAGACTGAGGAGCTCGACGGCGCGGTCGCGGTCGGCGGAGCCGAACCAGTGCGGGACGTGGGTGTCGAACTCGGCGGCCTCCCCGGCGCCGAGCACGACGTCGTGCCCGCCGAGGACCAGGCGCAGCCTGCCGTCGAGGACGTAGAGCCACTCGTAGCCCTCGTGCACCCGCGGGTCGGGCTCGTCGCCGCGGAACGGGATGAGCATCTTGAACGCCTGCAGCCCGCCGGGGCGCTCGGTCAGCGGGACGACGGTCATCCCGTTGGCCCGGCGCGGCCGCAGCCGCACCCGCGGGTCGCCGACCGGTGGGGCGGCGACGAGCTCGTCGAGCGGCACCTGGTGGGCGGCCGCGATCGGGAGCAGCAGCTCCAGGGTCGGACGGCGCCCGCCGGACTCGAGGCGCGACAGCGTGCTCACCGAGATACCGGTGGCCTCCGACAGGTCGGCCAGGGTCATGCCGTGCGCGGTGCGCAGCCCGGCCAGCCGGGGGCCGACGCCGGCCAGGGTGTCCGCGATCGCCTCGTCCACTCCGACAGTTTGCCATCCCGGCAACGATGTTTGCCAGTGCCGCGCTGCGGCGCGCAGGGTGGTGCCATGACCTCCTCTCCCGCAGACCCGTTCGGTGCCGCGTCCGAGCGCCGGGTCGCCGCGCTCGTCGCGGACGACCGGGTGCACGGACTCGCCACCGCCACCACCGCTGCCGCGACGCCCACCCCGCCCACCCGACCCACCGGAGGAGCCACCGTGACGGAGGACCGCTGGTCCGCGGCGTTCTGGGACGCCCACTACGACACCCGACCGCAGATCTGGAGCGGCGACGCCAACGCCGCCCTCGTCGCCGAGGCCGCGGACCTGCCGCCCGGGCGGGCGCTCGACGTCGGCTGCGGGGAGGGCGGCGACGCGGTCTGGCTCGCCGCGCGGGGCTGGCGGGTGGACGCCGTCGACGTCTCCCCCGTCGCGGTGGAGCGGGCCCGGGCCGCCGTGCAGCGGGCCGGGTGGGCCGACGCGGTCACCCTCACCGCCGCCGACCTGCGCTCCGACCCGCCCGCCGCGGGCGTCTACGACCTGGTCAACGCCCAGTTCCTGCACCTGCCCCCGGACGTGCGCCGCCCGCTGTACGCCGCGCTCGCCGACGCCGTCGCACCCGGTGGGACGCTGCTGCTGGTGCTGCACCACCCGCGCGACCTGGCCGCCGGGATCCCGCGCCCGCCGGAGCCGGAGCTGTTCCCCGACGAGCACGAGCTCGCCGGTGCGCTCGACCCGGACCGGTGGGAGGTGCTGGTCGCCGACGCGCGGCCGCGGCCGGTGACGCTGCCCGACGGCAGCACGGTGACCGGCCACGACGCGGTCGTCCGGGCCCGCCGCCGGGCCTGAGCGTCCGCGTCGCGGGCGGGGACGCTCAGAAGAACGTGCCGCACCACGGCGCCGGTCCGGGCACCGCGAACAGCGCGTCCGCCCGGACCCGGGCGCCGGGAGTGTGCTCGCGCCAGCGGCCCGCCGCCACCAGCGACGACGGCGACCGGTCGCCGAGGAACGCCGCCGCCAGTGCGTCGACGGTGCACTCCAGGTCGGGATCGGTGCCGGCGGCGGGCTCGGCGGCGCCGTCGGCGAGACGCCAGGTGCCGGTGTCGCCGAGGAACGCGTCGTGCACCCGCAGCACGACCGGTCCGCCGGGGCCCCAGGCGCGGGCCCGCAGCGCGGCGTCCGGGTCGAGCAGGCGCAGCCACAGGTCGTCGCCGCGGCCGGTGACCCGGTGGGCCCGGGAGTCGGCCAGCACCAGATCGAGGTCCTCGTCGAGGGGACGTGCCCAGCTCGTCACCGCGCCGGCCAGGTCGAGGCCGGTCAGGAACCGCCACAGCCCGGCGGTCGCGGAGGGCCCGGCGGCCCAGAGCTGCTGCAGCCGGACCTCGTCCGTGCCGCCGGTGGCCAGGTCGCCCTCCGCGACACCCCACACCACGAACCCGTCGTCGACGCCGTCGGTGCCGGTGTGCACCGCCACGCCCTTGTACTCGCCGGCGGGCGGGCCCGCGGGGCGCAGCGCCCGCCGCCACCAGCGCGCGGAGCGTGTCATCCCGCCCGGGCGGTCCGCGGCGAGGCGTTCCTGCAGGCCGGGCAGCAGCGCGGTCGCCTCGTCGGGGTCGAGCATCCGCACCGTGCCCCCGGCCGGGGCCTCCGGGCGCCACGCGGCCCCCGCCGTGACGCGGACCTGGTCGGCGCGGGAGGCGACGCCGTAGCCGTAGCGACCGTAGATGCCGGCCTCCGAGGCGCGGAGCACCGCGGCGACGTCGCCGCGGTCGCGGGCCGCGGTCAGCTGGGCGCGCATGAGCGCGGTCAGGCGCCCGGCACGGGTCCGGTCGGGTCGCACCCCGACGCCGCTCACCGCGGCGGCGGGGACCCGGGCCCCGCCGGGCAGGGTCAGCCGGGTCGGGAAGGAGTACGCCGACCCGACGAGCGCACCGGAGGAGTCCGCGACGCCGAGCCAGTGCTCGTCGGGGGCCTGCCCGTGGGCCTCCCACGCGTCGTCGGTGACCGGGCCGTGGTGCAGGGTGCCCAGGAACAGGTCGAACGCGCGGCGCCGGTCGGCGGGGTCGGTCAGGGTCCGGACCGTGTGAGGGGCGACGGTCGGCGGGGCGGGGTACGGGGCGAACGGGTCATCGGGGCTCACATCCGACGAGCCTCGCGTCCGCGCGCCCCGTGCGCCAGCCGATTACCCGGCCCGCCACCGCAGCCCGGTCAGACCCGCCCGACCTGGTAGTCGCCCTGGTCGCTGGTCACGACCACGGGGACCTCGACCTGCTCGCCGTCGACGACGGCCTGGCAGGTGAACTGCGTGCCGGCCGACACCTCGACGTCCTCCGGGCAGGCGATCGCACCGACCTGCAGGCCGTAGTCCTGGGTGAGGACCTGGTTGACCCCGGCCTGCAGCGCGGTGCGGTCGAGCCGGTCGCTGCCGAGCACGCCCGCCCAGAACAGGGCACCGACCACGAGTGCGGCCACCACCACGGCGCCGACCCCGGCCAGGATGTACAGCCGCGTCCGCGACGGGGAGCGGACCGCGTCCCGGGAGACCCAGGGCTCGTCCTCACCGGGCCCGGGGTTCTGCCACCCGCCCGGCCCGGACCCGCCGTCGGCCGGGACGGCCGCGGTGGTCTGCGCATCGGCCCAGGGCGACCCGGGTGACGACGTGGGGACGGCGTCGGTGGGGGCTCCGGTCTCGGCGGCCCGGCGACGGGCGCGGCGCCCGGTCGGGACGGCCCATCCGCCGTCGGTGCCGGTGTCGGAGCCCGCCTCGTCGCCCCACAGCGACTCGCCGCGGGCCGGGTCCCCG